>NZ_BAAGIR010000022.1:0-25184 GCF_054658155.1 Alkalibacterium sp. m-11 | reverse complement strand
CACCTGTTTATTATCAATCATTAAAGACGGAGGGACTTTATGACTAAAGAATTGAAAGGCAGACCTGTAGCAAAGGCATTACTGGAACGGACCGTGAAAACGGTGGAAGACCTTAAGAAAATTGACTGCTATCCGACTTTGTCCATTGTAAGAGTAGGAGACGATAAATCATCCATTTCTTATGAGAATGCGGCGATAAAGACTATGCAGCAGTCTGGTATTGCAGTGGAGCCTGTCGTTTTTAAAGAAACAGCAGATGCCGAAGAGGTCCTTCAATCGATAGAGGCACTCAACCAGAAAGCTGATATTCATGGGATATTGGTCATGCAGCCGCTGCCGGACACTTTGGCCCGCAATGACATTGCGCGTTGCCTTAACCCAAATAAGGACATCGATGGACTGACACCTGAAAACCTTGGTCGGGTAGTGGAAAATGATCCGACCACTCTCGTCCCGAGCACGCCTAAAGCAGTCATGGCTTTACTTGAATTTTATGGAATAGAAGTTGAAGGAAAAGATGTCTGCGTCATCGGGAGCAGTCCGGTCGTCGGCAAACCCTTGTCCATTATGCTGCTGAATGAAGAAGCGACTGTTTCGAATGTTCACGTAAAGACGAAGGATATCAAGCATTATACGTGCCAGGCGGATATCGTGATTTCAGCGACAGGTGTTGTTGAACTGATAAAAGCAGAACACATCAAGGAAGGCGCCATAGTCATTGATGTAGGCTTCGGATATAAAGACGGCAAGCCTGTGGGTGATGTCAGCTATGATGATGTGTATGAAAAAGCTGGAGCGATCACCCCCGTACCTGGGGGAGTCGGGTCAATCACGACCGCGATACTGGCTGAACAAGTCGCTCAAGCTGCATGGAATCAGCGTTCGGATTAAAGGAGGAAGAAAGTATGGGGAAAGAAGACTTACGAAAAGGAATGCTCCTCTCTCTTGAAAAAATCGGCTGGCTCGAAAGAAACCGTACGGAAAACGATCTGCACGATCACTTGTTTGAGTCGGACTTATGGAAGAATGCTGTCTCCATCGGTGTGACTGTTTCAAGCGATCGGGAGTGGGACACACGAACGATTATTGAACGGGCCTGGGACGAAGGGAAGACGGTCTGTGTGCCGAAATCGATTCACGAAACAAAAGATCTCCATTTTTATGAAATCAGTTCGTTCAGACAACTGGAAAAAGGGTACTTCGGACTTGAAGAACCCTTACCGGAAAAGACCACTCGTCGTGAACCGGAAGACTTGGATCTGATGATCGTTCCCGGCCTGATTTTTACATCGGCGGGCTACCGCATCGGATACGGGGGCGGATATTTTGACCGGTTACTTGCTGGTTTCAACAAGCCTACTGTCTCGCTGCTTCATTCCAATCAGATCGTCGAATCTTTTCCGATTGAAGCACATGATGTGCCGGTAGACTTTCTGATAACCGAGCAGGGGTTGAAGAAAACTGGACTTGATCAGTAAATTATCGTCACCCTATTGAAGATATCGGGCAAGTCGCTTATAATAGAAAAGGAAAAAGAGTAAGAGGAAAACGTTAAGTGCTGGGTGGATGGGATGTTGCCTCCAGACGAAGAAACGGTAGTTTTGCGATTTTTCTCTGCATCCGCTTGAAAACTGAATAGTTTTTTAGTGAGGACTCTTTAATTTTACTGGGGCTGCCGTACTCAGTTTAATGCCCTTTTTCAGTCTGTTGAAAAGTACAAGTTCCGTGTAGTAGCTGATACTATCTAGCTACACGTACCAGCCTCTCGAGAAAAAGATAAATTTACCCATTGCGCAGGATGCTCTTCTGCCGCATACTCTGTCTCTACGCATTAAAATGCTAGAGTCACAGCAATTCGGGGCAAATTTCCACTACTCGCTATCGCTCCGGCGATCTCTAGTATATCTGTAAGAGCTGAAGCTCAAACAGATACTAAGGTATTTTCTTGTCGAGGCTGAACGGCACGTGAAGCTTTTTTTATTCGTTGGCTGAAAGAGAACTAAAATTAAAGGAGATCTTCGATATGACTGCAACACCACATACTGGCAGACGCCAGAACAAATGGTTCCACTATGGGTTTATCGGTCTGGCTGGACCTTTATGCCTGGCTTTTCTCATTCCTTTCGCACGTTCACAAAGCGGAATGGGTGGACTCAATCAGCTGCTTGACGGAACTGGAGATCTGCAGACGATTCTGACAGACATGCTCTTCCTTGCATTCTTTACAGGACTGCTACTGCTGATCAGTGTGGCCGTATCCGGACGGCTGGAAGAAGAAAGTATGCTGATCAGTCTGCTTCTCGGCCTCCTGGTTACAGGTGCACCTTTTCTGCTTTTCCTCCAAAGAGAACTGCTTCAGACCAATCTAGTTTATGAAGACAATGGCCTTATTTACGGCATCGCCTTCTTATACTATATCTGGCTGCTGGTTTTCCGGGCTGTCCGCTTATCCAGGTGGACAATGAAGAACCGGACATTAGGCATTGCCATTGTTGGCCTACTGGTCGCAATGAATATTACGCTCGGGATGGTAGGCGTTACGACACCAGTGGTCCGTATTACGTTCGCTTTCCTGCCAACCGCTTTGATCGGGATGCTTTTCGGACCATGGATAGGCGGATTTGGGGCAGTCATGGCTGATATTTTAGGTTTTATCATCGGTCCGGGTGTCGGTGGATTCTTCCCTGGATTTACCTTGTCAGCCTTTCTGACAGGACTTATTTACGGGCTGTTTCTTAACAAACGTGACGTGACTTTGAAACGGATCATAATGGCTGAAGTGCTGATTGCTCTGTTTGTCAACCTGACATTGAATACAATCTGGATTCATATTCTGACTCAAAATCCGATTGCTGTTCTTCTGCCGCCTCGACTTATTCAGAATGCTGTCATGGTCGTTGTGCGCATTGCCACTGTACGATTCTTTGCCGGCAATAAACAGATGAAAAAGATTTATGCTAAATTCTCTACGGCACGGCATTAAATAAGGCATTTGTACTGTCACTAACATTGAATATTATGAAATCAGATATCAGTACCCTTCTGGATGAAATGAAGACAGCCTTCTTTCATCCAGAAGGGCTTTTTTCGTTCAGTAAGAAACTGGCTGCCGCTGGTATTTTTCAAACCAGGAAGCAGCATCGATCCAGCTGATGTGTCTGATATCTTCCAGTCGGATCTGTCTGATTGAGCGGTCGCGACGTTCAATAAATACGATGGAGCCTTTAAAACCTTTTACAAGCCCTTCCGTATCGGGAAGGTAGTTCCCGTCTTTTATCATATCGAGCTGAATGGCCAATGGCTTTTTTGATGTATAGCTTTTATAAAGAGAGGCGCTGATGTCTTCGAGTGGCTGATTCTCTTTTGGAACGATCACGGCTGACTGGCTGGCCTTTTTCTGCTTTTTCAGTGCTTCAGCATGGTCAGACAGCATCATGCCCATCCATTTCATTTTTCCCCGATCCTTGTACCCCAAAGCATCAGGGGACAGTTTGATTACATCTTCCTGCATGTTGATCAGCTCCTTTCGTTTTAGTTTTTAAGTATGAATTTAACTCTTTTCTGCCTGCTCTTTGAGGCATGTACAGAAAGCAGTTTATTTCTGAGTACCTGATCGATGACCGCCAAGAAGCTTGGACCGGTACATTGCCATCCCGCCGCTGGTCAGGCTGCTGGCGTGAAGTAGAGAAGTGTAGCCATATTTATGTCTGATGGAGTCGATCGTCTGATCCAGATCCTCCTGGTTGATCAGCTTTTCAGCGGAATCGAATAATGAAAGCTGAAGGGCGGACTTCGGTTCGATTTTCCCGAAGGTGACATTGACCACCCGGACAGGAAGGGATCTGTAGTGACGATGGAAGAGAATCAGGAGCCCTTCAATGATTTTTTTAGATGAGTCTGTTTTTTCAATCGGCAGCTGGTGACTGAAGCCGCGGTCCATGACATCTTTTGAGTAACCGATACTCAGTTTCACCAGTCCAGTCGTCAGATAATGTCTGCGCAGGCGCCCGGCATTCTCTTCAGCCATTTCACGTATCACAATTTCCACTTCATGCTTTACGGTGTAATCTCTGTTCAAAATCTGATTTTTACTGAAAGAGGTCTCTTTAGGTGTGAATGTATCAGACAGTCGGGTCCGGTCGATGCCGTGGGAGTGAAAGAAGAGCTGCTCACCAATGACTCCAAACCGTTTCTTCAGTTTTCTGACATCAGCCTGTGACAAGTCATGGATTGAACGGATACCGATTCGCTCGAGATGTTTCTCCGTTTTTGATCCGATCCCCCAGAAATCTTTTAAGGGAGAAATTTTCCATACCGTATCCTGCACATCATCATAATGCCAGGCTGCGATAAAATTGCTTTTCTGATCGTGTTTAGCCGCATGGTCCAGAGCGAGCTTGGCCAGAAGAGGGTTGTCTCCGATACCTACAGTGACGACTAGCTTCATTTCTTTCCATACGAGATACTGGATGCGCTTGGCTATATCTTCAGTACTGCCGAACAATCTGTGGGAACGTGTCACATCCAGAAAAGATTCATCGATACTGTAGACATGAAGGTCTTCGTCCGAAACAAAGCGTTTGAAAATGTTCACGATGTCCAAGTTTTTTTCTAAGTATAAGGCCATTCGGGGTTCAACTATGTCGATCGACGCATCTTTTGGGATTTCATATACCCGCGTCCCTGTTTTGATTCCGTAAAGTTTTTTGACCATGGGGGAAGAAGCCAGTACCAGTCCACCATGATTGTCCGGCTTACTGACAACGGCAACTTTGGCCTTGAGGGGGTGTTCCTTTCTCTCAACTGCTTCAACCGAGGCAAAAAAAGACTTTACATCGATACATAATATATCTCTACGTGGCTCTCTGGAGTAATCCATTATTTGAAGCATGGCAAGGACCTCCTTTAAGGGAATGTATGTTTGTTTTAATTATAGGAACATATATTCGTTTCGTCAAGGGGAACGCGTGGGTAGTGAGATGATGAAGGTGCTTCAAGTCAGGTGAAAGGGCTCTGAAAAGAGGAAGGGGTAAGGATTTGGCCTTTCTATATTTGTATTTAAAAAAGGAGAGCGGAAGATCGAGTGAAGCGAGCCGAAAACAGCGAGTCTCACATCTTTCAGCCCAGTTGATTCCTTTAAGAGACATCATCAGAACAGAAAAAAGAGCCGTCCATCAAAATTGATGGATCGGCTCTTTTCGATACAGGAGTGAGTTTATTTTCCGTCTACATATGGCACAGCTTTGACTGTGGCTTCGATATTTCCCTTAGTAGCTTTTGAGTAAGGACAGAAGGCGTGCGCCTTATCTGCAAGTTTCTGGGCCTGTTCTTCATACATGTCTTCAACACCGACTTCGATTTCTACTCCTAATTTAAATCCGCCATCATCGGGGTCTTTCATCAAGTGAACAGTCAAGGTGACTTGAGATTTGTTGTCGATCTTCTCTTCTTTTTTATAGTGATCCAGGGCAGCGTGGAAACAAGCACTATAACCTAAAGCAAACAGCTGCTCAGGATTAGTTCCGTCTCCAGATCCACCCATTTCTTTAGGCGTATCGACCTGCACCTCATATGAACGATCAGGTGTGTGACTTTCTCCTTCTCGCGCTCCTGTATTGACTGCGGCTGTAGTGTAAACAACTTTATCTGGCATAGTTAAAACGCTCCTTTTCTATAGTCTACTATCAGCATAGCACTAAAAAAAAGAAAGGCTAAATGATAGCCTTTCATTAATATATATCAAATTTTAAGATACGCAAGTTTCGAGAACAAAGGTTTCAAGTGCCTGTGCTACGCCGTTCTCACGGTTGGAAGCTGTGATATGGTCGGCAACGGCCTTGACTTCATCACGCGCATTGTCCATCGCCACACCAATTCCGGCCCATTCGATCATATCCACATCATTTCCCCCGTCGCCGAGAGCCATGACGGATTCACGTGGAATATTCAGTAGTTCAGCCAGATCTTTAACGGCGGTTCCTTTGCTGGCCTGTTTGTTCAGGACTTCAAGGAAGAAAGGTTCGCTGCGAAGGATTGTATACTTATCCCATAAGGATTTAGGAAGACGGGAAATTGCCGCTTCCAGAACAGGTTCTTTGTCGATCATCATCATTTTATTGTAGATAACAGATGGATCCATGTCTTCAGGCTTACGGTAAAACAGCGGCAGGCCTATAAGGTAGGCTTCACGGACAGAATATTCGCTAATGTCGCTGTTCGGTGTAAAGATTCCTTCATTGTGGATAGCATGGAAATGTGAACCGGCTTCTTGAGCAGCTGCCTGCAAGGTAAGGTAATCGTCATGATCCATCATATGTCTGACGACTACTTTTCCGGATTTGACTTCCTGTACCAGTCCGCCGTTATAAGTGATGACATAATCATCATCAGCGCTCAGATCCAGTTCTTTCAAAAAGGCTGTGGCGCCTGGGAAAGGACGTCCGGTGCAGATCACGATTTTGACGCCGGCCTGTCGGGCAGCCTGAATAGCCTGCTTCACCTCTGGACTGATTTTATGTTCTTCATTCAATAATGTGCCATCCAGATCAATGGCAACTAATTTGATCGTCATGCCTGTTCTCCATTCTTTGCTTCAATGTATTTTTTAATCTGTTTCATTAGGGTGGATGATTGCTCCGTTGACAATGTGGCGCTGGAACGCATCGTATTCCTCCTGAAACATATTAATGTTATCGCTTTGTTCTTCCAGAAATTCTTTCGGGACATACAGGCGGTGGTCGCCGTGCAGGTTCCCGCTCAGTGTCTTGACTATGGAACTGACCTTGCTGAGTTCGACAAGTGTCCCATCCGACTGCATAAGATGAATCGGTGTCTTGTTTTTCAATTTATAGTCATACGGCAGATCAGAGCTGCTATTGGTCATAGTATAGAGGTTCTTATCGTATGTCAAGTGCCCGACTATATCCCTCAGAGTCTCCACCACATCATCGTCTTTTCCGTCGATATACGTAACTGATTTCAGCGGTTTGCGGTGAAGGAACATTTTAGACAGTTCGCTCAAGTAGGCATCATCACTTTCAGTCCATAAAATAATGGCCGTCTGAAGTACGCCGTCGTCCAGTTTCAGATAGTCGTCCAGAGTCGGGTCTTCTTCGAAAAACGGATCGAGAAGGTCGAACGCCGGATACAGCTCCTGATCTTTATAGAGCTGTTTGGCCCGGTAGAGAAGACGGTCGAGAGTGACTTCCATTCCCCGAGATGCCGGGTGGAAATACACCTGCATATACATCTGGAAACGACTCACGATATAGTCTTCCACCGCATGCATGCCCTGATACTGGAAAGCAATGCCGTCTTTATAGGGACGGATCACTCTGAGGATGCGGGACAGATCGAAGGCGCCGTATGTGGCACCGGTGAAAAAGGCGTCTCTCTGCAGATAATCCATCCGGTCCGCATCGATCTGGCTGGAGATCAGCTGAACGACTTGAGGATTCGGATGCTGCTTGGTAATGACACTGGCCACCTGGTTCGGAAAGTCGTGAGATACGCGCTTAAGGATCGTATTGACTTCCGTTCCCTCGGACAAAATAATATCCGTCGTCAGAGACTCGTGGTCCGTATTGAAGATTTTTTCGAATGTATGGGAAAAGGGGCCGTGCCCGACATCATGCAGTAGAGCTGCGCATAAGGTGACGAGGCGCATGGAACAGTCCCAGTCATCCGGGTAGTTGCGCTCGAACATATCCACTATCCGCCGGGATAATTCATAAACGCCCAGAGAATGGGAAAAACGGGAATGCTCCGCACCATGAAAGGTGAACTGGGCGGTCCCGAGCTGTTTGATCCGACGCAGACGCTGAAATTCCTTGGTGTCGATCAGATCTAAAATCAGTTTGTGTCGGACATGAATGTAGTCGTGCACAGGATCTTTAAATACTTTTTCAATAGGCAGGCGGTCCTGCTTTTCAAATGAGTCGATACACATAGTTGTCGGTTCTACTCCATCTTCTTCTATTTAACAAGAAGGTGCTGTGTGAAGTAGACCATTCCTTCCTCTCTTAGCCTCAAGCACTGAGGGGGATCAAGGTAGTAATTTGTCATTTCGGGTGATCATTTTCTGAAGGCCTTCGTCGTAAGCAGAGGCGATGGATGCTGTCATATCGCCCTGAACCAGTGTGACACCGGCCTGAGTAAATACAGAAAGCAGATGCTGCTTTGTTTCCTCAATAGTTAAGGAAACACCGAGTGCATCTTCCAGCGTCGTCATCACGTTCGGATTCACAGCAGGAAAGCTCCATCTGGTTTCGGATCCGTCCAGACCTTTGGTATAGAACTCGCGGATCATCTCTGCCCGATGGGTCTGGTCCCCGGATACACTGAGGTAAATCATTACAGCGATTCCGCCTCTGATCCGTCGCTGGGCAATACCGGCAATTTTTCTCCCCTCGATACTTAAATCGAATTCACCCGGGCAGTAAGAGTCTGCAATTTCATACGCATCGACCGTTTTGTTATAGCGAGAAAAGGCCGTCTGAACGACTTGATGCATTCGGGAATAGGCCTCGTCGATGGACAGTCGCTCTTCGCCTTCAGGAAAGATCATGGAAAAGTTCAGCACTCCGCCATCACTCACAACAGCTAGTCCACCTGAGTTTCGGACCAGATAGTCGTAGCCGCCGGACGCAAAAGCTGTCAGGGCATCGCTAAGGAATGGAAGCTTGGTATCCATCATTCCTAAAATGATCAGCGGATCAGTCTGCCAAAAGTGCAGGATGGGCTGCTTCTTTTCTCCCGCTTCTTTGATAAAGGCATCCGTCAGCGCAAAAGGAGCGAAGCGGTGATTTGAATAATCAGCCGGCAACTTATCATAAAGCAGAAAAGGCTGTGTGTAAGCATTAAAATAAGAATGGGTTTCAGTCATAATGTCCGTCCTTCATGTTATCTCATTAATTATTTCATCGTCAGTTTCTTTCAGTATACCAAAAATCAACGGGGTTAGGATACAGGAGTCGAATATAGAATGAGACGCCGAATATGATTTATGATAAACTGTATAGGACAGACAATCAAAAGAGAATAAGGAAGGGGTAGTGCTTGTGCCTTCAAGAGATTTAAAAAACGGTCTGCCGGCCGAAGTGAAAATGGAAACATCCTATATACAGAATGGAGAAACGCATCAGCATTCGTTCGAAGAAAAAGGACGAGTCGTGTACATGAATAACAGTTACTACATTCGATTTGAAGAAACGCATGAGGAAGCAACAGTTCCAGTGACGGTCAAAATCAATCCTGACGGAGTAGTGAATCTGATCAGAAATGGTGAGCGGACGATGCGTCTGACCTTCAACAGTGACAGACATACAGAAACCAACTACGCCACACCCGTGGGAATCATTCCGCTACAGGTACTGACCGACGATTTGAGAGTTAGCTATTATGACCGCCCGTTTTCCGGAAGAGTCTATATCGATTATAAACTGCATGCAAATGGACAAAAACTAGGGGAGTATCAAATTAGATTGCGTTTTACAACGTAATCATGTAGTATAAATTAGTTGAAGAGAAAGTTTAATGAAACCGATGAGAGAAAGGACGTTACAGTCGTGGAATTAAATCAATTTAAAGGCCAGGCAAAAGACGAACTGGCTATGGTAGATGTGGCTCATGCCATCCTTGAAACAACTGGACAAGTGACTGATTTCAATGACCTGCTGTCAGAAGTGGCAGACTATCTGGAGCTGGATGATGAAACATTGGAACGTGAAATGATTCAGTTTTATACTGATTTGAATGTAGACGGACGATTCATTTCCTTAGGCGACAACCGCTGGGGTCTACGTGCGTGGTACCCTGTCGACTCGATCGATGAAGAAATTACGCATGATAACGATGCAGAGGACGAACGACCGCGCCGCAGAAGTCGTACCGGATTTGACCAGGCTTATGATGACGAAGAAGTCGAAGAAGTCGAAGAAGTCGAAGAAGTCGAAGAAGACGAAGAAGAGGAAGAAACCATCAAGTATGGGGACCGCGTCGAAGTCGATGAGCATGGTGTCATGGTCGATGACGAAGATGAAGAAGACCTTGGAGAATACAAAGACGATCTTGATGATCTTGGCGATGAAGACGAGGACAGCGAAGAGCTGAAAGGCCTGAACATCGTTGATGATGAAGATGTGCTTGAAGACGAGGAAGACGAATAAGAATAGAGATGGGCTAATTGATAACCGAGCCTGTCGGAAAAAGCTGACCATCCGTCTATCGGGGTCAGCTTTTTTGATGCGTAAAAATTCGTAGATTAATAGGCGAGATCGAATAAAGCGTCTGCAGAATAAAAGTGTAAAAGGGCATCGATATGGCGGACGGATGGTTCCGGTGATCATTAATTCCGCTGCTCTACTCAAATGGGGAAACTGACAGAATTCGCACTTGACTTACAGCAATTAGGTCTTTAAACTATTTATTGGGCACCCTACGTACATGTTATGTATATGAAGGGTCAACAAGACAGAATGTAAGACAGTTCAACGCTCCCTATTTCATTTATTAAATGGAATAGGGAGTTTTCTGTTTTTTGAGACATTTTGCCTTTCCTTAAAAGAATTATGGAGGGAGTACTATGACAAAGTATATTTTTGTAACAGGCGGAGTGGTATCGTCAATCGGAAAAGGTATCGCGGCAGCATCTCTTGGCCGACTGTTGAAAAATAGAGGACTGAAAGTAACGATTCAGAAATTTGATCCTTATATCAATGTGGATCCAGGAACGATGAGTCCGTATCAGCATGGAGAAGTGTTTGTAACGGATGATGGCGCTGAAACGGATCTGGATCTGGGGCATTACGAGCGGTTCATCGACATCAATTTGAACCAGTATTCAAATGTCACGACAGGGAAAGTCTATTCTGAAGTGATCAACAAAGAACGTCGCGGTGATTATCTGGGCGGAACGGTTCAGGTCATTCCGCACATTACAGATGAAATCAAGAAAAAGATCATGCGTGCGGCACAAACGACCGATTCGGACGTGATCATCACTGAAGTTGGTGGAACAGTAGGAGACATCGAGTCATTGCCTTTCCTTGAAGCTCTGCGTCAGATGAAAAGTGACGTCGGGTCCGACAATGTCATGTATCTGCATACGACACTGATTCCATACCTTAAAGCGGCAGGTGAAATGAAAACCAAGCCGACCCAGCACAGCGTAAAAGAACTTCGAAGCCTTGGAATCCAGCCAAACGTGCTGATCGTCCGCTCGGAATATCCGGTTGAGCAGCATACGAAAGATAAACTCGCATCCTTCACCGATGTGGATTCCAAAGCGGTCATCGAATCTTTGGATGTCGATACGCTTTATTCAATCCCGTTGAACTTACAGAAACAGGGACTGGATCAGATTGTAGTCGATCATCTGAAACTGGATGTGCCGGAAGCGGATATGACTGAATGGAAAGCGCTAGAAGAGAAAGTGCTGAACCTGAAGACGTCTACTCGAATTGCTATTGTAGGGAAATATGTGGAACTGCCGGATGCATATTTGTCCGTAGTTGAAGCACTGAAGCATGCCGGCTATGCTGCAGATTCGGATATCAACATCAAATGGGTCAATGCAGAAAAACTGTCTCCAGAAGAATTGGTCAGAGAACTGGATGATGTGGACGGCATCCTCGTACCGGGTGGATTCGGAGAACGCGGTCTGGAAGGGAAAATGCTGGCGATTCGATATGCACGGGAAAACAGGATTCCATTCTTCGGTATCTGTCTTGGCATGCAGCTGGCAGCTGTGGAATTTGCCCGTAACGTAGCCAAGCTTGATGGGGCTGGATCTGCGGAAGTCAATCCTGACATTGAACACAACATCATTGACTTGATGCCGGATCAGAAGAATGTGACGGATATGGGTGGAACACTGAGACTGGGTCTATACCCATGTCAATTGCAGCCGGGTACAGTGACCGCGGAGGCCTATGACAATCAGGAAGTCGTTCAGGAGCGTCACCGTCACCGTTATGAATTTAACAATAGCTACCGTGGACTGCTTGAAGAAAAAGGACTGATTTTCTCTGGTGTTTCTCCAGACAACAAACTGGTGGAGATCATCGAAGTGGCCGATCACCCTTATTTCGTCGGCTGCCAGTTCCATCCGGAATTCATTTCCAGACCGAACAGACCTCAGCCGTTGTTCAAAGCCTTTATTGAAAAGTCATTAGAAAACAAGAATAGATAAATGATAATGAGGCTGGATTTATGAAAGAAATTGAAAATAGAGAGACAACCTAATGATTAATACTAGTTTTATTGTGAAATTTTGTATATAATAATAAGCGAGACCGAGGGCGTATATCGGTTTAAAAAGTGCGCAAAAATTTGAGGAGGCTATATTTATGAGTCGTTTAGTAAGTATGACAGACATGTTGAACAAAGCTTTGGCTGAAAAATATGCAGTTGGGCAATTCAACATCAACAACTTAGAATGGACACAAGCCATTTTACAGGCAGCACAGGAAGAAAAATCTCCAGTAATTTTAGGTGCTTCTGAAGGAGCAGTTAAATACATGGGTGGATTCACTGTTGTTTCTGCTATGGTTAATGCTTTACTTGAAGAAATGGACATTACAGTTCCTGTGGCTCTTCACCTGGACCACGGTTCATCATTTGATACATGTAAAGCTGCGATCGATGCTGGATTCTCTTCAGTTATGATCGACCACTCTCATGATCCAATCGAAGACAACATTTCTTTCACTAAAAAAGTGGTTGAATATGCTCACTCTAAAGGTGCGTCAGTTGAAGCTGAAATCGGTACTGTCGGCGGAGAAGAAGACGGCGTTGTCGGTGGCGTAATGTACGCTGATAAAGAAGAATGTAAACGTATTGTTGACGAAGCTGGAATCGATGCCCTAGCAGCTGCTCTAGGATCTGTACACGGAGACTACGACGGAGAACCTAAACTTGGATTTGACGAAATGAAAGAAATTTCTGAACTGACAGGTGCACCACTTGTACTTCACGGTGGATCAGGTATCCCAACTCACCAGATCGAAAAAGCAATCGAATACGGTCACGCTAAAATCAACGTAAACACTGAGCTTCAGCAAGTATGGGCTAAGCGCACACGTGAAGTTATTGCTACCAACGAAAAAGTTTACGATCCTCGTAAAATCATCGGACCTGGTAAAGCAGACATCACTGAAACAACTAAAGCTAAAATGAGAGAATTCGGTTCTTCAAACAAAGCTTAATTAAAATAAAATAGAGACGCGAGGGCCCGTGCTTTCCCGTCAACAGAATCACCCTCTTGAGCTGTCGCCAGTTCCTGAGGGTGATTTTTTTATGAAAAGTGAGGTCCGTTTTTGAGTGAAAATATTCTGCTTTTGATAAACGCCGCCAGTCAATTTCGTGAGAATTCAATCATTTGGACAATATAATGAATGAAGACAAATTGATCAGCTGGAGGAAAGAATCAATGAAGGTAATGAAGCCGCGGGAAGCATCTAAAGAACTCAACGTGCTGAGAGCTCTGAACCAAAGGCAGGCATATTCATTTGAACAGAAGCAGAATCTACTGAATATGGAGAAGGGATTTATTGGTGAAAGGCAGTTCGACGAGATGGGAGAGAAGTATCTGGAGCAGGAGTGTGTGATGCTGCAGGATCTTGCGCTGACCATCAAAGGAAACACAGTGCAGATCGATTCAGTTTTCCTGACTTCAGAAGTCGTGTATATCTTTGAAGTCAAGAACTACGAGGGGGACTTTATTATGAAAGATGGCGACATCTATACAGTAGCCGGCCAGGAGATATCGAACCCGCTCACCCAGCTTAATCGAACGTCGTCTCTTCTGAGGCAGCTGCTGCAGTCCTGGCAGGTCAAAATGAGTATCGAAGGCTACGTTGTGCTTATCAATCCGGCATGTATGCTGTATCATGCGACACCTGCCGACCCGTTCATTTTCTATGGGCAAATTCAATCCCGTCTGACCGAAATCAATCGTAGACAGCGGAACGAGCCATGGGGAATAAAAAAGATGAAGAGACTGGCAGAAAAACTGATTGAAGAACATAACAAGGAAGGGCGCATTCAAATCAAAAGGCCGGCGTATACTTATGAGGAATTGAGGAAGGGGATAGCTTGTACGCGATGCAGTAGTTTTAGTGTGCAAGTTAATCAACGCTCATGTAAATGTTTAGTTTGCGAGCATTCATCGTCATTGAACAGTGCAGTCATCCGACAAATTGAAGAGTTTATACTTTTATATCCTGCTGAATTACTGACGACTGAAAAAATATATAGATGGTGTGGACAAATTATTCCAAAAAAAAGAATACGTGGGATACTCTCTGAAAATTATACTAGAGTAGGAAATAAATCAGGCACAACTTTCAAAAAAGAGAGTAAATAAGGAGTGTAATCGTCATAGGACGATTACATACGCCCACTCAGATAGATTTTGTCTTTGAGTGGGGAATAAATATCATACTATTGCCCACTCAGTGAATCTGGACTAACGAGTGGGTCATAAATGACAAATTAGTGCCCAGTCAAAATCGATTTGGATTTGAGTGGTAAAAAGATTGCTGATTACTACCCACTCAACAGAACCATGCTATTGAGTGGGCAATAGTAGGACAAACAGAGAGAAAACCACCCAAAAACGATAGAACCTCCACAAACCAGACAGTTCAAAATAATGAAGCGGTCGGCTCGACCGACCGTTTTCCACTTTAAAAGCCCTTAAAGGATAACATACGAAACCAAGACGGCAAAAAAAATCATACGAATTAGAGATAAAAGACTTACTATAAGTTAGTTTATGGTGTATACTGTGTAACAGAAGATGAAGTAGAGCACACGTAAGTCATAGGAAAGACTGGATTGCTGCTACTGAAACTAGAACAACTCGATTGGGCGGGGAAAAATGAGGTTATGATATCCTCTGCCCGCCGAATCTGAATGAGATCCCCCAGTAAAAGTCGAAGCACCGACTGAAATTTAAACGAAAAGAGTGATGACATGAGTTTTAAACAATACCGAATCGATGACAGCAAAGGCCTGGAGTTCGGCTTGTATACTTTAGGTGACCATTTAAAGAACCCGCATATAGACAAACGGATTTCGCCTCAGCAGCGGCTGCAGGAAATCATTGAAATGGCTAAGCTGGCAGAAGAAGCAGGCATTGACCTGATCAGCGTAGGAGAAAGCCATCAGGATCACTTCATTACGCAGGCGCACTCGGTTGTTCTGTCGGCAATCGCCCAAGCGACAGAAAAAATTAAAGTGAGCAGTTCATCCACAATCATCAGTACGTCTGACCCGGTGAGAGTCTACGAAGACTTTGCCACGATCGATCTGATTTCAGGTGGTCGGGCAGAAATCGTAGCGGGACGAGCTTCCCGTGTAGGCTTGTTCGAGCTTTTAGGATATGATCTGCATGATTATGAAGAACTGTTTGAAGAGAAATTTGAACTTCTGCTACAAATAAATAAAGAAGAAGTCGTCAACTGGGAAGGAGAATTTCGTCAACCACTAAGGGATGCGCATATTCTTCCACGTCCGCTTAATGGAAGCCTGCCGATATGGCGTGCTGTCGGTGGCACACCGGCCAGTGCAATGAAAGCTGCTTATCAGGGCGTGCCGATGTACCAAGCGATGCTAGGAGGACCAGCGTCTGTATTCAAGCGTCCGATTGATGCCTATAGAGAAACACTTGAAAGTCTTGGCCAGGATTCATCAGAATTTCCTGTTGCGACAGCTGGCTTCTTTTATGCAGCGGACACGACGCAACAGGCATTGAAAGAATATTACCCGCATATCAACGAAGGCATGAAGCTGACAAATGGACGTGGTTTCCCTAAGCAAGCATTTGCCCAAGGTGCTCATCTAAAAAATATCATGAACGTCGGCAGCCCCCAGGAGATCATCGAGAAAATCCTTTACCAGCATGAGACATTCAATCACCAGCGCTATATCGCTCAAATGGATTTCGGCGGCGTGCCGTTTGATAAGATCATGCGAAATATAGAGTTGATAGGAAATGAGATTTTACCGGCAGTCAAAAAGCATACAGCCAAAGCGAAAGCATAAGGAGTGACTAGAGTGAATATTACCCTGCTATCCGGCTCGACGATCGGGTCTAAAACGAGAACAGCGATGAACTATACAAAAGATATCATTGAACGAAACTATCCTGATCATGAGGTTACCCTTCTGGATCTGGCTGATTTTGAGCTGGTTTTCAGTGATGGACGGGACTTCAGAGAATATAAGGGAGACACAAAAGTTGTGACCGAGACGATTATGGCGTCTGACATCATCCTCATAGGTACACCAATCTTTCAGGCATCCATTCCCGGTTCTTTGAAAAATGTGTTCGATCTGCTTCCTCAGGATGGACTGAGAGACAAAACAGCAGGCATACTGGTGACGGCGGGGTCGTCCAAACATTACCTGATTGCTGAAACACAACTCAAACCGATCCTTGCTTATATGAAGGCTCAAATCGTTCAGACCTACACCTTCATGGAAGAAAGAGACTTCTACCGCAAGGAGATTGTCAATGAAGATGCAGTATTCAGGATCGAGCGTCTTGTAGAAGATACAATGGTCCTTTCCGAAACGTATAAAGAGGCTAGGCGCATTAAAGAAGAACAATATGGGTTTTAAAGCGAATAAATTCTTACAGAACATTAACAATCGTTAGTGTTCTGTATTTTTATGTTGAAAAAAAAAGTAAACCCTGTATGATTATGATTGTGGGCAACTGTATATTCTAAAGCATTGTTCACGTCGTCACATGCTAACCGTTCGCATTACAAGAAAATGCAAATGAACTTCTGATGATAGAAACCATCTTAATTAGTAGTTCACTATAAACTAAATGAAATGTTAGTAGGTTAAAGAAATGAAAAAACCATCTGCACATGACCTTACTCAAATAGCCTTATCCGCAGCACTCCTTGCTGTCTCTTCAATTGTCGTCTTACCAATTGGAGTTATCCCAATCACTTTACAAGTATTCTTCTTTTTATTTATTCCGGCGTTATTAGGACCAGTCAAAGGTCTGATGACGATTATTTTGTATATCGTTATGGGATTGATCGGAATGCCTGTATTTGCTGGGGGAAGCGGGGGCATGGGAAGTATTCTTTCTCCGTCTTTCGGTTATATCGCGGGAGCACTGGCTGTCGCATGGATAGTCGGGTCAGGATTAAAGAAACAGAGAAATAAATGGGAAATGACAGGGATCATGAGCCTGGGATTAGTCGTACTGTATATAACAGGTATGAGCTACCAGTATATTCTTATGAATGCCGTACTTGACTCACCGATTTCACTTGTGAGCATTGTCAGCATGAATCTGACGGTCTTTCTTCCTATTGATGCGCTTAAAATGCTACTGGCTATCGCCTTATATGACAGACTGTCCAGCTTGCCATTCGCAAGGCGTATCGTTAAACTGTAAGCAGTCCGACTTTGAAAAGTAGAATGACTTAATAGTACAAATAGAGAACTTCAGACAACCAATAATCGTATAAACAAAAGTGAGGACTTATAATGACACAAAAATTAATCGTAAATGGTGGACATGACTTATCCGGGGAAGTAACGATTTCAGGAGCAAAGAACAGCACAGTAGCGCTGATCCCAGCGTCAATTCTTGCTGATTCACCTGTTACGCTGGAAGGCGTACCAAACATTGCAGACGTCCACTCGCTCATCGAAATCCTTAATGACATGAATGTAAAAACGCACTTTGAAGGCACAACTCTGACAGTAGATCCTACAGAGATGGTATCGGTTCCCATGCCTACGGGTAAAATCAAAAGCTTAAGAGCGTCTTATTATTTTATGGGCGCGTTACTTACTAAGTTCGGACAAGGCGTCGTGGGTCTTCCTGGTGGATGCTTCCTTGGTCCGCGTCCAATCGACCAGCACCTGAAAGGGTTCAGAGCCTTGGGTGCTACTGTTGACAATGAAATGGGTGCAATGTATCTCAAGACAGATGAAGATGGTCTCCAGGCGGCGCGTGTCTACTTCGACGTCGTGTCCATTGGAGCAACGATCAATGTCATGCTGGCAGCAGTAAAAGCTAAAGGCAGAACGATCATCGAAAACGCTGCGCGTGAACCTGAAATCATTGATGTAGCGACGCTTCTAAATAATATGGGGGCAAAAGTACGTGGAGCAGGAACAGACATTATCCGTATAGATGGTGTCGAAGAGATGCATGGATGCCGTCACACTGTAATTCCTGACCGCATCGAAGCAGGCACGTACTTGATCATGGCTGCGGCAAAAGGGAAAGATGTCGTTATCCGCAACGTCATTGTCGAGCATCTGGAAAGTTTGATCGCAAAAATGGAAGAAATGGGCGTGCCTCTTGAAATTGGGGAAGATTACGTTCGTATCACCAAGCCGGAAGGGAATCTGAGAGGTGTTTCTATAAAGACACTGCCTTATCCTGGTTTTGCGACCGACTTGCAGCAGCCGTTTACACCTCTGCTTATGATGGCGCAAGGTGAATCGATGATCGTGGATACGATTTATCCGAAACGCATCAAGCACATTCCGGAACTGAACCGTATGGGTGCTAAGGCTCGTGTGGAAAGTGATGTCATCCTAATCGAAGGCGGCACACATCTTGAAGGAACCGAAGTCAAAGCCAGTGATTTGAGAGCCGGAGCTTGTCTTGTAGTAGCCGGTCTGATTGCTGAAGGACAGACGACCATTGGCGGAGTAGATAATATTCTTAGAGGATATGATCATATTGTAGAAAAATTGACCGCTCTTGGCGCAGACATTTACATGGAAGAGAGTGGCGATTAAATTATAGGAATAGGGGATAGGGACGAGTGGCAAATTTTTTAACTTTCAGTGATTTACAGAACATGACTTTAAAAGAGATTTATGAGCACGCTAAGCGATTGAAAATACCTTATTACAGTCAGATGAACAAAAAGGAACTCTCTCTGGCTGTTATTCGCGCGCAGGAAGAAAAGCAGGGGTATTTCCAGGTCAGCGGGGTGCTCGATAAAATCAACAGCCAGGACTTTGGTTTTTTACGTCCGATCAATTACTCTCATAGTAACGAAGATATTTATATTTCAGCCTCTCAGATGACGCGTTTCAGCTTGAGAAATGGAGATAAAATCACCGGTACAGCGCGTCCGCCTAAAGCGGGAGAACGGCACTACGGACTGATGAACGTCAAACTGGTCAATGGAAAGAATCCTGAAGAAGCTAGAGAACGCCCTCACTTCCCGGCCCTTACACCGTTGTATCCGGATCGTCGAATCAACCTTGAATCATCCGAGAACGAACTGTCTGCACGAATGATCGATCTCGTGGCTCCGATCGGGTTCGGACAGAGAGGACTGATTGTCGCACCGCCTAAGGTAGGGAAGACGACATTGCTCAAAGAAATTGCCAACGGAATAAAGGCAAATCATCCGGAAGTTGAACTGATTGTCCTGCTTATCGATGAACGCCCCGAAGAGGTAACCGATCTGGAACGGAGCATCGATGGAGAAGTCGTTCATTCGACATTTGATCAGCAGCCGCAGAACCACGTCAAAGTGAGCGAACTGGTTCTCGAACGTGCAAGACGACTGGTTGAGGACAAGCAGGATGTAGTTATCCTTATGGACAGCATCACACGTCTGGCTAGAGCATACAATCTTGTGGAACAGCCAAGTGGGCGTACGCTTTCAGGTGGGATCGATCCTGCAGCTCTCTACAGACCAAAGCGTTTCTTCGGGTCTGCCCGTAATGTTGAAGAAGGCGGCAGCATGACGATTGTCGCAACAGCATTAGTGGATACTGGAAGCCGAATGGACGATGTCATTTATGAAGAGTTCAAAGGAACGGGTAACATGGAAATCCATCTGTCCCGAGAACTGGCTGAGCGACGCATCTATCCGGCAATCGACATTAAAAAATCAAGTACCCGTAAGGAAGAAATGCTTCTTTCCAAAGAAGAATACGAAGCGGTCTACAAACTGCGTAGAGGGATGCGCAATGATTCACTGGAGTATACGGATCAGTTCATCAAGACATTGAGACGTTACGGGAAGAATGCCGCCTTTGTAGAAAAAGTACTTAAGCAGTAATCATCTAAATAATGCGCAGAAAAATGGGACATTCCATTGCAACAGACGGCAGGATATGTTACTATGTCTAGTGTTGCATATATAATCAAGCCGATGAAGGAGACCAGTGCCTAGCGCTGATCACCCAGTCGCTGACTTAAAGGATTAAGATAACTATGGAACCGCAGAGGTTTCATGGCATGAAGGAGTGAAAAAAGATATGAAACAAGGAATTCATCCAGAATATCGTCAAGTAGTGTTCATGGACACAACGACAGGATTTAAATTCATGTCAGGGTCTACTACAACATCAAACGAAACAGTTGAATGGGAAGATGGAAAAGAGTATCCGCTTATCCGTATGGAGGTTACATCTGACTCTCATCCGTTCTACACTGGACGTCAGAAATTTGCTCAGGCAGATGGACGTATCGACCGTTTCAACAAGAAATACGGTCTTGCAGACGAAGAATAATCGGTTTAAAGCTCTGGCTAGTCAGGGCTTTTTTCTTTGCCCAAAATATAATTGGTATCCGATACCCAATTATATTGTTGCTGCGGGAAAATATGCTAAAATGGGATTAGATTCTGTTTTGCCTATGTAATAAACTATCAGCTTAATACAGGAGGAAACGAATGAAACTTTATCTGATCTATGGAGGAAAGAGTGCGGAACATGAAGTATCCATCAAATCCGCTTACTCGATTTTACAGAAAATATATTATGATCATTACACAGTCATACCGGTTTATATCACAAGGGAAGGTCAGTGGTACAAGGCTGGAAATGTGAACAGCAAAGATGATATTCCTGAAGTGAAAGAAATGAATCAGATCGCCAAGAAACAGCCGTTCAATTTCATTGAAATGATGGAAGGTGAATCGGTAGCTTTCCCGGTGCTTCACGGCCCGAATGGTGAAGATGGGACGGTCCAAGGACTCTTTGAAGTGTTCGACATTCCTTATGTAGGAGCTGGCGTGCTTGCAAGTGCTGTCGGTATGGATAAAATCATCAGTAAAAGTGTATTTAAAGAAGCAGGCCTGCCAATCCTGCCTTACAATGAGGTAAAACTGACTGACTGGAAAGTTGATCCTGATAAAGTCAAGGACGATCTGATTCAGTATCTAGGCTTCCCGATGTTTGTCAAGCCGGCCAATCTGGGATCAAGCGTGGGTATTACCCGAGTGCTTGAAGAAACCAAGTTAAAAGAGGCGATCGAACTCGCATTCGAATACGATACAAGAATCGTCGTGGAAAAAGGCGTCAAAGCGAGAGAAATCGAAGTAGCTGTCTTAGGCAATGAAGACATTCATACATCAGTTCCAGGTGAACTTATCAAGCATAAGCCTTTTTATGACTATGAAGACAAATACCTGAACCAGGAAGTGATTAGACAGGTCCCTTCAGATATTTCAGATGAGTTGACCAAAAAGCTGAGGGAGCTGGCAGCGCGTGCCTTTCACGCTATCGATGGCACTGGGGTGTCTCGTGTCGATTTCTTCCTTACTGAAGATGGAGAAGTCTACGTCAATGAAGTCAACACTTTCCCTGGGTTTACGAACAACAGCATGTATCCTAGAGTATGGGCAAAAACGGGTCTGCCTTATGAAGATCTGATTGAAGAAGTAATTCAGCTGGGTATCAGACGTCACAAGGACCGTCTTGAGCTTAATACAAGACGAAACAAGTAAGAAGGAATCAAGGAACAGAAGGAACGGAGAGAAACAATGGCAAAATGGACATTAAAAGAAATAGCTTCAGCTGTAGATGGCAAACTGATTGATGGGGACGACAATCTGAAGATAGAAGGCGTATCGTTTGATACGCGTTCGCTGCAGACCGGTGACCTGTTCATCCCTCTGACTGCTGAGAGGAACGGGCATGATTTTATCGAAGCAGCGATTGAAAAGGGAGCGGCTGCCAGTTTCTGGAGTGATGACACAGAAAAAGCTCCGGAAGGCTTCCCGATCATAGCAGTAGCGGATACGGAAAAAGCCTTTCAGCATTTCGCGCAGTATTATCTGAACAAAGTAGGGCCTAAAGTCATCGGGATTACTGGAAGTAACGGAAAGACGACAACGAAAGACATGGTCGCAGCCGTTGCTTCTGCCAGATACCGGACGTATAAGACAGTCGGGAACTTCAACAATCACCTGGGACTGCCGTTTACGATACTCAATATGCCGGAGGATACAGAAGTGCTTGTACTTGAAATGGGAATGAGTGAACGAGGGGAGATCGAAGTGCTTTCTCAGCTGGCGCATCCTGACATTGCTGTGATTACGATGATCGGAGAATCCCATATTGAATTTCTCGGGTCGCGTGATGCGATTTCTGAAGCTAAACTTGAAATCGTTAAAGGGATGTCGAACGGCACACTGATCTATCCAGGCAAAGAACCGCTGCTTCAAGATAAAATAGCAGCAGGGTATGTGGATGCGACTGTAGGCAAGCGTCTGACTTTCGGAAAAGAAGAAGGCGTGGATCTATATCCGGTCACAGTGGAAGCCAGGTTAAAACAGACCGTCTTTACGACTAATGCGGATCCTGAACATTCATGCACGCTGCCGGTCCCTGGAATCTACAACGTTCAAAATGCACTGGCTGCTGTTCTAGTTGGAGAAGAGATCGGTATATCCAATACGGAAGCCTATGTCCAGCTTGAGAACTTTGAACTGACCAAGAACCGTCTTGAATGGATCGATGGAATCAATGAATCCACTCTGCTCAACGACGCATACAACGCCAGTCCATCATCAATGAAAGCCGTTCTACGTTATTTCCAGGAAATCGATGTCCCTAAGCGAAAAATCATTGTACTAGGAGACGTGCTTGAACTAGGTGAGCATTCAAGAGCCATGCATGAAAGTCTGAGTGAAGCGATCGACCCTAAGAAAGCCGATCTGATCGTCTTATACGGGAAAGATATGAAAGCTTTATATGATAAACTGCTGCCTCAAATGAATGAGCAGAACCTTCAGCATTTTGAAGGAGACAAGCAGCCACTGATTGATTATCTGGAGAAACAGATCAAAGAAGAAGATACGGTTCTACTGAAATCAAGCCTGAGTACAGGGATGCTCGAAGTTGTGACTAAGTTAAGTCATGGAAAAGAAGGGTAAAACGTATTCATTTCACTGAGGTATGAAAACGAGTTGAAAACAAGGCGCCCACGTGTTAAGATAACATCTGGAATGAAGTGAACCGTTCGTTTAATGGATACGTCGAATTATCCGTATAGAATTTAAAATTAAATACTGAGTCAAGTTAACTATGATCCCTGGTGTCTCGCATCGAAAGTGAGTGACGAACACTAGGGTCTTTATTTGAACAGAAAAGAAACAAATCTGTTCATTGCTTTCGAAGTTTCTCTTATGCAAGAGTGACTGTACCTTGGCTCGTAAACGAATGAACGCTAAGGAAAATATTAGGAGGAAACATTCTTTGGAATTTAATGAACTAGATTTACTACCTGAACTACTCAAATCCGTACAGAACATGGGATTTGAAGAAACAACACCAATCCAGGAGCAGACGATCCCGCTTGCACTTGCAGGAAAAGACGTCATCGGACAAGCACAGACAGGAACAGGTAAAACTGCCGCTTTCGGTCTGCCTATGCTTCAGAAAATCGACGTCAAAAACCACAATGTTCAAGGGCTTGTTATCGCCCCTACTCGTGAACTGGCTATCCAGACACAAGAAGAACTATTCCGTTTAAGCAAAGACAAGCGTGTGAAAGTAACATGTGTCTACGGTGGAGCCGACATCGGACGTCAGATCAAGCAGATCAAAGGTGGCGCACAAATCGTTGTTGGAACACCTGGTCGTATGCTTGACCACATCCGTCGTAAAACATTGAAACTGAACCAGGTTCAGACATTGGTACTAGACGAAGCTGATGAAATGCTTAATATGGGATTCATCGAAGATATCGAAACAATCATTCAGGAAATACCAGCTGAGCGTCAGACCTTGTTATTCTCAGCAACTATGCCGGCTCCGATCAAACGTATCGGTGAACGCTTCATGCAGGACCCTGAAACAGTTCGTATCAAAACGAAAACACTATCTGCTTCAACTATCCAACAGTACTATACAAAAGCGCGAGACAACGAGAAGTTTGATATCATGACTCGCCTGCTGGATGTACAGAATCCTAAGTCGGCTATCGTATTCGGACGTACGAAAAGACGTGTCGATGAACTGGCTAAAGGACTTGAAATGCGCGGATACCAGGCTGAAGGAATCCATGGAGACCTTTCTCAAGGCAAGCGTATGAGCGTCTTGAAAGACTTTAAAAAAGGTAAAATCGATATCCTAGTAGCAACAGACGTCGCTGCCAGGGGGCTGGATGTCAGCGGACTGTCACACGTATACAACTATGACATTCCTCAAGATCCTGAAAGTTATGTTCACCGTATCGGACGTACTGGACGTGCTGGTGAAGAAGGCGTAGCTGTTACATTCGTCACGCCTCATGAAATGGGCTACCTGCGTACAGTTGAAAAACTGACTAAACAGCCAATGACGTCTCTTCGTCCACCTACAAACGACGAAGCGCTTGAAAGTCAGCTGCAGACAGCTATGGCAGACATTCAGGAAATGATCGATCAGAATGGCCTGGATAAGTACGAAGCTGCTGCTGAAAAGCTCCTGAGTTCATACTCAGCTGAAGATCTGGCTGCTGCTTTAGTTAAGAACATGGTTAAAGATCCGACAGATGTACCAGTAAGCATCACACCTCAGCGTCCGCTTCCAAACAAAGATAAGCGACGTGGCGGTGGCGGAAAAGGAAAAGGAAACTATTCCAACAACCGTAGAGGTAAAGGTGGAAACCGCAACTATAAAGGTAAAGGACGTTCTGGAGATAAAGGGAACCGTTCGAATAACCGCCGTTCAAACTAATGAGCGAATTGAATAAATAAAACTAGCCGACTGATCATCTGTTCTTGTTACATTGAACAGGTGATCAGCCGGTTCTTTTTAATCTAATCTTAAATTACTATGTGTAAAATAGTTGTCGGAAAGTAAAATAGTAGGGCAAGAAATTAAAGTAGACAAAAAGAAAGAAGACCCTTAATCTAGAGATAACCACAAATCCAGAAAAGAGGTCTTCTTATGAATCAAAT
>NZ_BAAGIR010000021.1:0-25219 GCF_054658155.1 Alkalibacterium sp. m-11 | reverse complement strand
GACCGATTTAACAGGGTTCCGACTGTAAATTGTTTGATAAAGTGATCAATACTCGAATAAAACTCGTTTTTTTCTGAATTATTTGGTAAAATGTTAGCCATAAGACATCTCTCCTTGGAATGTTGGTAGTGGTACTCACATTTTACCAAAGAGAGCTGTCTTTTTCTTTACCTTTAAGCTGATTAATCTAAATAATCCTTATAATGTAAAGGATAGAACGGAGTTCTTAGGGGTGCGAAACTTGAGTTATAAAGCTGTTTAATCCAGACAAGGATTGGATTATATTACCTTCATCGACAGAAATCATCATACGAGCAACGAGAAATTTGGGAAACATAATTTTTCATAGATTATTGGGAGTTACCTTTTCAGACTGCAAAACCCAGTAGCCTTTATCGAGGCCAATACGGGTGACATTTCCGTAAGTTTCTTCCATGACTTTCTTCGCGCTCGGTGCGCCCTGCTTCTTCTGAATAACGATGATCAGTACCCCGTTGTCCGCTAGATGTTTCTTGGCATCCGTGATGATCTGATGCACCGTCTGTTTTCCCGCACGAATCGGCGGATTGGAAATGACAGCGCCATAGGTCTGTTTCTCGACTTGCTCATATATGGAAGAAAGAAAAATAGAGACATTGGAAACCCCGTTCAGTTCGGCATTCTTCTTAGCCAGCTCGAGGGCCCGTTCGTTTACGTCGATCATATCGATGTGAAGAGACGGATTCGCCTTGGCTAAAGACAGCCCGACAGGCCCGTACCCACATCCGACATCCAGGACCTCCCCCGTGGAAAATGCCCGCTCGTCAATTGCTTCGATCATAACCTTAGACCCGAAGTCCACACGGTCTCTCGAAAAGACTCCAGCATCTGTCGTGAAGGTCATCTGCTGTCCCTTAAGTCTGGCTTCAATTTTCTTTTCGTTTTTATCAGCACTCGGCTTCGATGTAAAATAATGATCAGTCATCTGATACTCCTCTTTTGCTTTGTAGTCAGTGTGCTTTAAGTATACTATTCAACCGGCCGGACTACAATCCTTGTTCATTTTAGACTAGTTTTCTCCCTCTGACTGATATAGGTAAACTTTAATAATATTGATTATTGCTATACTTCATCTAGAAGGCAGCCTACTTACAGTTTAGCTCCCTGTTAAACCTTGGAACTCCAGCGACAAGGTTTCTAGTTACAGATTAGTCTGAAACGCGATCGCGTTTCTTCTACTAGAGTCTGTCTAACGGAAGAACTGGATTGATTATTGATCCGAACTGTCGCTAGATGTCTTCTAACAGCACCTTTAGAGAATTTTAAAAGCTGAACTTCCGCTAGAAGCGTTTTAACGACATAATCGACTAATGAAAGCTAACGAACTACAATTATAGACGGAATAGAGCGCGTCACCATCAAGAGTCAGTCGTTTCATCGATACAGAACTGCTCAAAAAAAAGAAAACAGAGGCGCCAGGCCTCTGTTCGATTTAAAAATCTGGTATCAGAATCTCATTTTCTCCATGAATTGCATCCAGTCACACTACACCATGTCAGCCGGATCGATATACTTCTCGAATTCTTCTTCTGTAAGTATCCCCAGGTCAACAGCTGCTTCTTTCAGAGTCGACTGGTCTTCGTGGGCTTTTTTGGCAATCTGACTGGCTTTATCGTAGCCGATCTTCGGGGAGAGAGCGGTCACCAGCATCAGCGACTGGTCTACCAGTTTGCTCATCTCTTCTTCCACCACTTGAATGCCCTTCAGACACTTGTTGTTAAATAAAGCGAGGCTGTCTCCCAGCAAAGTAATGCTCTGTATCATATTGTAAGCAATAACCGGCATATAAACGTTCAGCTCGAAATTTCCCTGTGAAGCTGCGACACCGATTGCCGTGTCATTCCCCAAAACCTGTACGCAGACCATTGTTAGTGCTTCTGCCTGAGTAGGATTTACTTTCCCAGGCATGATGGAGCTGCCTGCTTCATTGGCGGGAATCGTTATTTCTCCCAGCCCACTTCTTGGTCCACTGGATAGCCACCTGACATCATTCGCCATCTTCAATGCATTTGCCGCCAGGGCCTTCAGTGCGCCGTGAGCAAAGACAAAGGCATCTTTACTCGTCAGGCCGTGAAACTTATTCGGATTCTCCTTAAATTCGATGCCGGATGCCTGACTGATTCGTCGGATAGTCTTCTCTGCAAAGTCCGGATGGGTATTTAATCCGGTACCTACAGCTGTTCCACCGAGTGGCAATCGTTTCAATGGAATCAATGCGGCTTGGATCATTTCAGCATTCTGAACCATCATTTCCTTCCAGCCGCTGACTTCCTGACCGAACGTGACAGGCGTTGCATCCTGAAGGTGAGTCCGTCCGATTTTTATCGTATCTTTATACCTGGTTTCCAACTCTTCCAGTGTGTGCTCAAGCTCCCCCAGCACTGGCAGCAGATGATCAGTAAGCAGCCGGACAGATGCAATGTGCATCGATGTAGGAAAGGTATCGTTGGTACTCTGCCCTTTATTAACGTCATCATTTGGATGTATGTCCAGTCCACTTTCACCTTTTGCCAGGTGAGCTATGACCTCGTTGACATTCATATTGGTCTGTGTGCCGCTGCCTGTCTGCCAGACGGATAGAGGAAATTCACTGTCCCAGTGTCCTTTAATGAGCGCATCACAGACTGAAGCTATGGTGTCTGCTTTCTGGGGTTCGAGTAACCCCAGCTCGGCATTTGTTTCTGCCGCTTCTTTTTTGACGCGTGCATACGCACGGATCAGCTCCAGAGGCATCGTCTCGTTTCCAATAGAGAAGTTCTGCAGGCTGCGCTGAGTCTGAGGTCCCCATTTACGATCCTCGGGTATTCCGATTTGTCCAAATCCATCTTGTTCCAGTCTTTTTATCATAATGCTCCCCTTTTTAAATCACAATATCCGGAAAAGCTGTCTGCAGATAAGTGGTTCTGTCCTGAGTATCCGATCTTGTTTCCAACTGTCTGACAACCTCTTCTGCGAGAAGTTTCTTATTACGGCTGCTTGTAAACCCATGATCGAGCAGCCGCTTGATGTCATCACTTGTCAGATAGAAATTTATCTTGATACTTTCCCATCCTAATTCAGATAGCAGAACCGTGATCCTGTTTGAAAAAGTCAAGATTGTATCGAATTTCATATCTTCAAGTCTGTATAACTCGTTGATTGTCAGATAAGAGACCATCTCGTAATTGACATGCTGGCTTAACACTTCCAGAAAAAATGAAACTTTCTCGACCGAAGAATTTGTGATGATGACGACCCGCCTGTTATTCTGGCCGGCAACTCTGTTCTTTATAATGAACCGTTCAAGAATCAGACAGACCACGGACATCTGATGATCGGTCAGCTCACAGCCGTCATCTGTCGCCCACGCACTGACTGTCCGCTTTACTTGTTCATACAGTTTCGGAAAGACAGTCTTGGTATTATCCAGCTTGTCATCATAAAAATAGTAGGCCAGCTTGTTTTTGATCAAACACTTATAGAAATAGGCATACAGCTCATTATATATACTATCATACGTATAGAACTGAACCTGATTTTTTTCTTCTATAACATTGATCAGCTCTTCGGTCAGCCTCTTGAGCTGACTATTGAATGGAAAGTGTAACGGTTCCTTGTAGTTCAACGAGGCAATCAGGTAATCCAGATAATCACTGTCTTCCTGGACTGGAAGAAGATAATTCGAAGCCACTTCAGGCATATCTTCAATACTCTCTTTAATGGTATAGCCTTTTTCAATACGTATGAGACTGATCATCATATGGAGGTAGATAAATTTCTTTGATGGATAATCGACTAATCGGGCATCCGGACCAAAGAAGTCACAGAGCTTGTCTTTCACTTTGTCGTGGTAAGCCGTCAGGTAATGCTCCACCAGTTCGTAAAGGAGAGTCTGTACAGGCGTATTGGCCTGCCGAGGAACATAGTCATCATTCTTGTTCAACTCGATGACAGACAACAGATTCCTTGCAGCAATCATTCTGAGAAACCGTTCGTTCCCTTCAAAACTGACTCCTTTCCTATGCCTGTTTACTACTTCAATGCCATTTTGTTGAAGGAGAAAGCCCAGTTCTTTCCTGTCTTTCTTCTTCGTGGACAAACTGAGGTTCAACCTGGCATACAGTTCGGTCATATTGACAATGCCGTCAAGCAGCCCGAAGCACACAATCAGGCTGAGTCGCTCTTCCAGTGACGGGGAATAGTCATTCATATCTAGCCGCTGACAGAGAGCCGTAAAGTCAGCATAAGTCATATTCGTTCTGATCTCATGATGACTGATGCTGAACGTCAGGTGATCGGGAATGTATTCATTCAACGTATAAATGC
Source organism: Alkalibacterium sp. m-11 (assembly GCF_054658155.1). Taxonomy (NCBI): domain Bacteria; kingdom Bacillati; phylum Bacillota; class Bacilli; order Lactobacillales; family Carnobacteriaceae; genus Alkalibacterium; species Alkalibacterium sp. m-11. The sequence goes on along the minus strand of NZ_BAAGIR010000021.1, from coordinate 20,875 downwards.
TCCGCTTAAGCGTCGACTCACTTTTCGATAGTATCATGGATACCTTCAATCTTCCCATCTTCCACTTCAAGATAACCGGATTGATATCCACTCGGTGTATAGATTTTTTCTGAATAAATGAACATGCCTTCACTCCTTCCAGTTGTTCTGTTGAATGAGTCAGCAACATTTGAAAAACCGTCTGCGTCTTACAGCTATATAATAGGTTTATTTTATAGTGTATACAAGGTCATTACATTATATTATTACAGGTCATATAATGACCCATTAAACTCAAAAAAAATATAAAAACACCTGCCTTCCGTTCCTTTTCTACTAAAGGAACGGAAGGCAGGTGCACTTTCGTTTGATGGAATAATTAAATTAATAAATCGAGTCATCATATTTAGTTACACGCATATTCTCTTTAACCGTTTTTTCAGAGTCATCTTCCATCCAATCCCCATCAGAAGATAGAAGCTGCCGAGTGTATCATTCCAGTTTAAGAATACGTTCCTGGATCTGGTTTACTGACTGCTGTTCATTACACTTCCGGTTCGTACTCTGCTTCTTCTTTTGGTAAAACCAGATTTAAAATGACACCGATCATGGCACTTAATGCCGTCCCTGATAATGTGACGAAACCTGCAACGTCAAGTACCGCTCCGCCCAATCCGACTACAAGCATTGAGCTGGCAATGATCAGGTTTCGGGACTGGTTGAAGTCCACTTTATCTTCGATCATCACTTTTAATCCGTTACTTGCAATAACACCATAAAGTAAGATCGACATCCCTCCCAGTACAGCTCCAGGAATGGTTGAGATAAGGGCTGTAAATTTACCCATGAAGCTTAGCATAACAGCGATCAACGCTGCATTTCTGATAACTGATACAGATGCGATACGAGTCATTCCTATGACTCCAGTATTTTCTCCGTAGGTCGTATTAGCCGGCCCTCCGAAGAATCCTGAGACAGCCGTTGCCACTCCATCACCAATCAATGTTCGTTTCAATCCAGGATCTTTTAGGAATTCCCGGTCACATATCTTTCCAAGGACTGAATGATCCCCAATATGTTCTGCAACCGTTACTAAAACGATTGGAACCAGTGCCCATGACTCAGGTCCGAAGTAGAATGAATAACTGTTAAATGTAGTGGTTTCAAATGGCAGATACAACTGAGGTAATGCAAACCAGTTTGCTTCTATTACCGGAGTGAAATCGACTACTCCTAGCAGCACTGCGATAATATATCCACCAGCAATCCCTATCAGGAAAGGAATGATTTTAAAGAATCCTTTACCTTGAGTATTAACGAATGCGGTGATCAGAAACGTTGAGATGGCTACGAAAATGGTACGCCAGTCAGAATCCATCACGAGTCCGGCACTTGTCACTGCATTTCCTGCTAATCCAAGTCCGATGACTATGATCATGGGGCCGATAACGATTGGGGGAAGCACTTTATCCACCCATGCTGTTCCTGTATAGTTAATAATAGCTGCAATAACAACGTATAATAATCCGACCATAATGACGCCAGTCTGAGCAGCACTAACGTCGCCACCCATCTGATCTATCGCAATTTGCATTGCTGCAATATAGGCAAATGATGATCCCAGATATACCGGGACTTTTGCTTTTGTCGCGATCTGATAAATAATCGTTCCGACTCCACTCGCCAAGAGGGCAACGGATACGGGCATGTCAAGTAATATCGGTACTAAAATAGTTGCTCCAAACATTGCGAACACATGCTGAAGACTTAAAAGTAATCCTTTCAGCGGTGCAGGTCTTGCCTCCACATCTAAAATCAATGGTCTTTGTTGTATTGCCATAACTTATCGTCCCTTTCTTCTTGTTTTTGGGCATAAAAAAATGCCCTTTACATAATGCAAAAGGACCTTTAGATAAGATGGAACCCATGTGTTTCCTGAACAGCTCTCTCACCAGACCTGGCTATTGAGTGTCCTCCGGAAACGGCTGGATATATAAGTTTTTCCATCCTTTTCTACCTCTCTGGATAGAGTTAAAGGAGCTTTGCTTTAAATAGTGTACCAGTACACAAATGGAATTGCAACTCTTTTTTTCATATCTGCCATAGCCACTGTACCTTTGCTTTACTTACTAAAAATCAGTATACTAAACCTTAAGACTGATTTGAAAAGAGGAACGATACATATGACGAAACCGTCTGAATCTCTAAAGCACTGGCTCGTCCTGGCTGTAAGCTGCGGCTTGTCTGCCAGCGCGATCGGCATCAATTTAAACGTAATCGGGGTATTTTACACACCTGTATCTGAAAGCCTTAATATTTATCGCGGAACATTTGCTATGCATGCTACCCTTTCGTCTCTCGCTTTAGCTTTTATTTCTTTATACTTTGCTCCCTTACTCAACCGGTTCGGATGGAAGCCGCTGCTGATTGGTGCTGTTACCCTGGCTTCGGTATCCACCATCCTCATGGCCTTCACTCGGACGATGTGGGTGTTTTACGTTCTTGGTATCCTGCGAGGTGTTGGAGCCGGTCTGTATGCTATGGTACCCTTGTCACTTATCGTGAACAACTGGTTTGAAAAGAAAAAGGGCCTGGCCATGAGTCTGTCCTTCGGCTTCAGCGGCATCGCCGGAGCGATATTTTCCCCTGTCTTCACGTCACTGATTCAGACTATAGGCTGGGAAAACAGCTTCATCATTATGGGCCTGCTGATGTTCGTTCTGGCTCTTCCTGCCATCATCTACCGGTACTCGCTGAACCCTAGAGATGATGGCTACCTTCCTTACGGCTATGACACTGAAGAAGAGGAGCAGAAGAAAGTGATCAAGAAAGCCGACTGGAGTACCTTTTCCTTTACACAGCCTTCTTTCCTGCTTGTCCTGATTATAGGTCTTCTGCATACGTCGATTACCGGGGTGTCTCAGCACCTGCCTGGTTTTGCAGAGACAAATCTCCTGTCCTCACAAGTGGGAGGGGTCATGCTTTCAGCTGTGATGGTTGGAAACATCTCATTCAAGCTGATTATCGGGGCAGTCGGTGACGTTTTAGGTATCGTCAGATCCACTATTCTTATGATCGCCATCAACATCGTCGGTATCCTGATACTTTTATTATTCACTCATCCCGCTGCTCAGATTTTCGGGTCTTTTGTGTTCGGTTCGGTTTTCTCCGTACCGGCTGTTGCCTTGCCCCTGCTGACTACTGAATTTTTCGGAAGAGAGCTTTATATTCGGATCTTTCCGATCCTGTCCTTCGTTTCAGGGATCGGTGGAGCTTTATCCATGGCCGTGGTGGGATATGTCTTCGACTTTACCGGTTCATACGCCCCAGCCTTCTACACAGCCTTGCTTTTTCATGGACTCAACATCGCCTTCCTTCTGACCGCTCGTCAAATGACTCTCAAAGAGAGCCGTGCATCGTAGACACCCTTAGTCTACCGGTTTGAAGCTTAATTAAAACTAAAAAACCTGTGAAGAGTTGACCGGATTCATTATAATCCGTTAGCTCTTCACAGGTTTTTTACAGATCAGGAGGAACTATTTGCTCTAGCTGCCGATATTACACAGTCGATAACAATGACGACGCCCAGCAAAATCTCCAGATCACGTTCTTCATAGAGATTGATTCGTAAGCGTCTCCCCAGCACAGCCATTTCTTATTGATATCCACAACCACACGGTTCTTTTTTTAATGACATAGTCATGTGCAGTCACTGATCCTTCAATGTGCCAGTCCTGTCCGATGATCGAATGGTTATTGCGGAAAAAGGCCCATTCTTTTTTTACTGTAGCCACTTTTTCATTGTTCATGAACAGATCAAATTCTGGAAGAAAGTTCCAGAGTTTGATCTGTTCAATATATACTACCTCATTGTTGTGTTCATCATAGATGCGGAGCTTCTTGGCGAAAGCGAGAAACTCTCCCTCGACAAAATAACGATCTCTTCCGTCTTCATCCTTGACATAAAACCGGTCTTTCAGTGACATCACCTGCTGCTTAATGAAGAAACGCACGGATTCCAGCCCTCTTGTTTATGACTTATTAGCTTTATCCTTATTGTAATTGATTCGTACAGAGACATTGGCAACTAGACCGATCGATGCAGACAGAACAATCATGCTCGATCCGCCATAACTGACGAACGGAAAAGTCAGCCCAGTGATAGGCATTACCCCGATTACTCCACCGAGGTTTATGAAGGCTTGTACCATAAACATAGTTGCTATTCCTAAACATAAAAGAGATTCAAAAGTCTGCTTGGACCGTATGGCTGTCAGAAAAAGACGTGACGCCATCAAGGTGAACGTTAAAAGCAGTACGAGGATTCCAACTAGGCCAAATTCTTCCCCTATAATTGCCACAATAAAATCAGTATAAGGAAACGGAAGGAAACCTGTCTTCTGCACGCTGTTTCCTAATCCGACGCCCAGTAGACCTCCACGACCCAAGGCATAATAGGAGTGAACCAGCTGCATGCCGGCTCCTTCAGCCAGTGTGAAGGGATCCCAGAAACCCAGGAAACGATTGTAGCGGTATTCGTTAAGGAAAAATAGACTTGTGCCGTACTGTCGGATCAGCCGTGACAAGCCTAGTAGACCCGCTACTCCGATGAGGCCAAAGCCAAAGCCCAGTTTTGGTGAGACACCACTGGCAAAAATCATAATCGCTCCAATGAGTACAATAATGAACGACGACCCTGTATCGGGTTGAATGTAAATAAACAGCACGATGAGGGAAATCAGTATCAGCGGCGCCACAATAGCGCTAAAGAAATCTTCTGCTATTTTCCGCTGTTTTTTTGACAGAATATAAGCCAGATACCAGATCACCATAAACTTGGCAAATTCGGCAGGCTGAATATTGAAGAAGGGCGTTTCGATCCACCGTCTGGCTCCATATATCTCCCTCCCGAAAATAAGAAGGATAAAAAGGGAGGTGGCTGTAATGACAATTCCCCAGATGACTAACTTCTTGTTTTTCAGCCATTTGATTGGAAAAAAGAATGCTATTAAAAAAACGACATAGCCGATCACGACAGACACCGTCTGCCTAGGCAGATAATGATGAGGATTGCCGTAATTAAATAATGCACTGTAACTGCTGGCACTGTAAACCATAACGATACTGAACAGCGTCAAGGTCAGGTACGGTATAACTATTAGCTTATCTACATATTTGATTCTATCGCGTAACATGTTGTCCACCCTTTCCTGCTCTCAAGTTATTATGATCCCGGATGGAACTCTTCTCCTTCTCCGGAGAAGAAGTAAGATTTATGATGGTAGCGCATGGACAAGATTAGTCCGATCCCACTCATATTACTGATGAGTGCTGACCCACCTTGAGAGACAAACGGAAGCGAGATTCCTGTCATCGGCAGAAGTCCGATGTTCATTCCTATGTTTTCAAGCACGTGGAATACGATCATCATAATAACCCCTGTCGCAATATAAGCGTAGAACTCATTTTTCGTATCATATACGACTCTAATCATATGATAGACCTGGATGAAGTAAATGAAGATCAGAAATGCACCTCCGGCAAAACCGAAGTTTTCTCCAATCGTTGCAAAAATCATGTCGGATTCTCTTACAGGTACAAACACTTCACTCACGCCAAATCCTTTTCCGAATACGCCACCCGACCCTATCGCTTTAAAGGCCTGGATAATCTGAAATGAGGTATCGTTGGCTCCCTGATGAGGATTCAGCCACGTATCGATACGGGCAAACTGATAAGGTCTAAAAAGTCCCGTATTCAACAGGAATTCTCTATTATAAACAACCAATAGGATCAAGGTGATCCCCACAATAGATACCAGTAGATAGACTGGAAGCAGAATCTGCCATTTTATTCCAGATAAAAGCACAACACCGATCAGAATGGCCAGATAAACAAGTGCAGTTCCCAAGTCTTTCTGCATGAATACGATCACGACAGGTATAAGACCGATGACTGACAGCTTTCCGATCAGGATCAAATCTGTCTGGTATTCACGAACGCGGTAGAGACTGTTATGTTTGGTGATTATTTTGGCTAGCATGAGAATGTAGGGGATCTTAACAAATTCGGACGGCTGTACTGTCCCTAAAGGTCCTAATGTGACCCACCTGTTCCCACCAGTCTGAGCAGCAATCTCTCTATCATAAAAGACTAAAGTCAGAAGTAAAATAATGAGTCCGGCAATGTAGAGATAGGTGGTCATTTTCCATAGCTGTTCTGAATCAAACTGCATAATGACGAGAACAGCGATCGTTCCAATTCCGTACCAGGCGATCTGCCTGACGGTCATTCCGATGGATCCACCCTGAATCAGGACCGTAGTCGAATAGAGGGATAAGATACTGATGATGGCCAGCAACATGACCGACAAGATCACGCCATAATCTATACGCTGAGGATATTTTTCATTGTTCATAAGTTGCGTCCTTTCCATATTTTAAGTCGAAGTCTGATAAGTAATTGTTTCATCTGTTCAAAGACACATTTTATCAAATATACTTGCTTATTCCTATACAAACTTGAAAATGACACAAAATAGTAGAAACAGAAAAACCCCTTCGTCATAAACTAGTTACAACTAAAGGGGTTCTGAACTGATTATTTAATTTTGTAGAGAGTTAATTACTTAACTTCTACAGAAGCTCCAGCTTCTTCAAGCTTAGCTTTAAGTTCTTCAGCTTCGTCTTTAGATACGCCTTCTTTAACTGCTGAAGGAGCTCCGTCTACTAATGCTTTAGCTTCTTTCAAGCCAAGACCAGTAGCTTCACGAACTGCTTTGATTACTTTGATTTTAGCTGAACCAGCTGATGCTAATTCTACTGTGAATTCAGTTTGTTCTGCTGCTCCACCGTCAGCTGCTCCCGCTGCTGCTACTGGTGCTGCTGCTTCAACGCCGAATTCTTCTTCGATTGCGCTTACTAAGTCGTTTAATTCTACGACAGTTGACTCTTTCAAGTCAGCAATGATTTTTTCAATATCTAATGCCATTTTTGTTTTCCTCCATTTTAATTATATTAGTTGGTTTGCTTGTCAGCATGCTATACCAAGGTATAGGTTAAAACAATTTGAATCGGCTGCGTGATTATGCAGCTTCTTCTTCTGCTTTTTTCTCTGCAACTGCTTTGACAGCCAATGCAGTGTTTCGCATAGGTGCTTGTAGTACAGATAGTAGCATTGAAAGTAGGCCTTCGCGACTTGGTAGTTTTGCGATTTTGTTGATTTGATCAACGTCAGCAACTTTACCTTCCAGGACGCCACCTTTAATTTCAAGCGCTTCTGCATCTTTAGCAAATTCAGCGATGATTTTAGCAGGTGCTACGACTTCTTCGTTACTGAATGCCACAGCTGTAGGTCCTTTGAAGACATCTTCCATTCCTTCCAGGCCAGCAGCTTCAGCCGCACGACGAAGCATAGTGTTTTTCAGTACGCGCATTTCGATTCCTGCGTCACGTAATTGCTTACGTAGTTCAGTAACCTGGCCTACTGTCAATCCACGGTAGTCTACTACGACTACTGCTTGTGCATCTTCGAATTTCTTAGTCAGTTCATTAACTAATTCTTCTTTTTTTGCAATGACACTTGCTTTACTCATTGATGTTTCACCTCCTGATCGATTGAAATGAGGATTGTTTTTTTACTTTCCATCCTTTAAGGAACGGAGCGTACAAAAAAACCCCATGTCACCGTAGACATAGAGGGAGTGTAAATTGACTGTTCATCACTTTATCCTCGGTATGATATTAAGGTCAGAGCCACATACTGTCTTCGGTATTATCCAGTCATTCAGCCTGCCGTTTAGACAAAGGACTGCCTGACTTTCATTCATCAATGCATATTCAATTAAGTTTAATTCCTTAACCTGCATAAGTATAGCAAGCTATGTTATGCAGGTCAAGAGAATTCAACATTTTTTATTTAAGAACTGTACTGTTGTCCACTTTGACACCAGGACCGAACGTGCTTGCTACTGCCATGTTCTTGATGTAGACACCTTTAGAGCTTGCAGGTTTAGCTTTTACGATCACGTCGTGAAGTGCTGCCAAGTTTTCTTTCAGCTTGTCAATATCGAATGACACTTTTCCGATTGGAACGTGTACATTTGACTGACGGTCAACACGGTAAGTGACTTGTCCAGCTTTGATGTCGTTAACAGCTTTAGCAACATCTGGTGTTACTGTTCCTGTTTTAGGATTAGGCATTAAACCTTTAGGTCCTAAGACACGTCCAAGTTTACCTACTTCAGCCATCATATCAGGTGCAGCAACGACAACGTCGAAGTCTAACCATCCACCTTGTACTTTTTCAACTAGATCGCTGTCACCTACGAAGTCTGCTCCTGCTTCTTCAGCAGCTTTAGCAGCGTCTCCTTTAGCGAATACGATCACAGTTTGAGTTTTACCAGTACCGTGCGGCAATACCATTGCGCCACGGATCTGCTGGTCAGCTTGTTTAGGGTCGACACCTAGTCTGTAAGCTACTTCGATAGTAGCGTCGAAACCAGCGTAGTCGATTTCTTTAACTAATTCTAATGCTTCAGTTGCATCATATTGTTTCTCACGGTCTACTTTTTCCAAAGCAGCTACGTATTTTTTGCTCTTTTTAGCCATTATATTTTTCCTCCTTGTTGTGGTATTAGCGGTTTAACCTCCCACTTGATCTCCGCAAAAGCAATGAGTCATTAGCTCATGCACTTAGTTGAAAAGCTGGGCTTTTCTCAGGTTGCGGAGGCAGCAAGCAATGGGGTGAATTCATTATCCTTCGACAGTGAATCCCATGCTACGTGCTGTACCTTCGACCATGCGCATAGCTGCTTCAACGTCAGCTGCGTTTAGGTCTTCCATTTTTGTTTCAGCGATTTCCTGTACTTGAGCACGTGTTACAGATGCCACTTTTTTAGTGTTTGGTTCACCAGAACCAGACTCTACTCCAGCTGCTTTTTTAAGCAATACTGCTGCAGGTGGTGTTTTAGTGATAAATGTAAATGAACGGTCTTCATATACAGAAATAACTACAGGAATGATCATTCCTGCCTGGTCAGCTGTACGAGCGTTGAACTCTTTACAGAATCCCATGATGTTTACTTGCGCTTGTCCCAATGCTGGTCCTACTGGGGGAGCCGGATTAGCTTTCCCTGCAGGAATCTGCAGTTTCACGACGTTTACTACTTTCTTTGCCACGAGACATACCTCCTTGATTTTGTCCGTGAGTGGTTAAATGAGGTTATAATTTTCCTCTCCCACTTCTGAGCATGCAAAATACACGTGTATAAGGCACACTGAAATAGTTTACCACTACTGTTCAGTTATTGCAACTGTTATTTTAGTCATCCAGTTTGGAAATCTGGTTGTAGTCAAGTTCCGCATTGGTTTCACGTCCGAACATTTCAACAGAAGCTTTGATTTTTCCTTTTTCTGTTTCAAGTTCTGTAACGGTTCCTTCCATGCCGGCAAATGCTCCGCCAACAATCTTGATGCGTTCACCCAGCTCGACGTCCATTTCGATTTTACGTGGATTGATACCCATGCTGCGAAGGATCTGGTCGATTTCTTCCGGTAGAAGCGGTGACGGTTTACTTCCTGCTCCGTGCGACCCAACGAACCCGGTCACACCAGGTGTATTACGGACAACGTACCAGGCATCATCAGACATGATCATTTCAACCAGGACATATCCAGGGAATATCTTTTCTTTTTCCATTTTGGTCTTGCCGTCTTTCTCAGTAGTTGTTTCCTCTTCTGGAATAATGACTTGGAGAATACGTTCTTCCATGTTCATGCTTTTCGCACGGGATTCAAGGTTCTGTTTGACTTTGTTTTCATAACCGGAATACGTATGAAGCACGTACCAGGCTTTTGCACTTTCTAATTCGTTCATTGTAGACTCCTTTAGTTTATCTTTTATTTGTCATACTAAAAAAACCTTCTTCACTTATGGAAGAAAGGTTTTTCGTCAACTCTCGATACGTAGTATAGCATGCAGATAGTGAAAATGCTACTAACTTAAGCGGTTGTCAAATTATATTCAATAAAAAGCTGATGGCTGCATCTGCTGCATAAAAGAATACGCCAAAAAATGCCATAACGCCGAAAACAGTTGCTGTATTTTTCTTCATCGCATCTTTTTTAGGCCATGTCGTCTCTTTCAGTTCATGTTTTACTTCACCAAAAAATGTTTTAACTTTGTTCATGAAGGACTCCTTCCACCTGAATCTTCCGGTTAGTTCGTATCAGTGCTCTGTTTCTTTACTTTGTTTCTCTGTGTAATGTGTGTGTTTTGCAATAACGGCAGTATTTTTTAATTTCAAGGCGCTCAGTACGTACTTTGGTTCCTACTTCCTTCGAATAGTTTCGGGATCCGCATTCAGTACAAGCCAGTGCCAGTTTCTTTTTCATAGATTTATTTCCTCACTTCAAGGACTTATGTTTTACTTCATAGTCTTCTATACTTTACCATGCAGTAAAAAGCCTGTCAAATCAGCTTAGTTCATCATTTCAAAGTCATTGTCCCTGATTTCAATCTGTTCATTGATTCCCTCGGAGGCATATATTTCCATCTCGTTAGTAATGTAGATCACTTCTACATCTTCAAGTCCATTGATGTAATTCAGTCCGTCTTCTACACCAAGGGAAAACGCAATGTTAACCAGCGCATCAGCATCCATAGCATTATCCGCAATGATGCTGATGCCGGAGATGTTGTTGTCGATCGGAAAGCCAGTTTCCGGATCCATCAGATGATGATATTCGTCATCCCCGTCTCTGACAAGACGCTCATAGATTCCAGAAGTGACGATCGCTCGGTCTGAAACGGGAACGATTCCCAGTATTTCTCCGCGTTCCCCATAAGGATTCTGAATCCCGACGTTCCAGGGTTGATCTTCCCCTCGTGTGCTGTTACCAACAACCACGATGTCTCCACCCAGATCGACGATAGCCGTATTGACTCCTTCTTCCACCAATACACGTGCCGCTTCATCTGTAATGTATCCTTTTGCGATGGCTCCCAGGTCAAGGACCATGCCTTCTTCCTGAAGGTAGACCGTCTGTTCTGCTTCGTTCAGTTCCACCTTCTGGTAATCGACCAGTGCAACTGCCTCAGCCAGTTCATTCGCTTCAGGTACTGCTGCATCGTCCTGTCCGATCCCCCACAAGCTGGTGACTACACCGATGGTCGGATCAAAACTGCCACCTGATTCTTCTGCATAATATAGAGCACGTTTCATCACGTGGAATACTTCCTCTGAGACTTCAACCGGCTCGATTCCAGCTTGACGATTCACTTCAGAAATTTCAGATTCCGGGTTCTGCATCGCAAACAATTCATCCAACTCCTGCACGCGCTCGAACGCTTTGTCCAGCGCCTCTTCCTGGCCTTCATTATAGACTTTCATATTTGCAACGGTTCCAAGTAAAAATTCAGTTCGATCATAGGGCTGGTCAGCCAGTCCTCGAGGATCTTCTTCCCGACATCCCAGTAGCCCAAGAGACAGGACAGGAACCATCAGCAGCACTTTCATTGTTTTAATTCTGGTAAACATGTACATTGTCCTTCCATTCTTTTTCTCTGTACATCTTACATTAAAAGTATTACTCTGTCTATGTTTTCACAAGATTAGATTGACATAATTTTGTTCTAATCTTTATGGCATGTGACAGGTATTTTGTGCGACAATAATAGGAGTAAAACAACATACTTGTGAACATATTGAACAAGAAAAGAAGGATAACCATGACTCGAACTCAAAAAATGATATACATTTCACTTCTCTCGGCTCAGGCTGTGATTCTGGGAATCGTTGAACGCAGCATCCCCTTTCCGTTTGCCCTTGCACCGGGAGCGAAACTGGGCGTTGCGAACCTGATCATCATTGTGGCCATCTATACGCTTCCTTTTAAAGACAGCATGAAAGTCGTCTGGATGCGGCTTTTGATGACGACTCTGCTTGGCGGAACGATTTCTACCTTTATGTACAGTACAGCTGGAGCGCTTCTCAGCTATGCCGGCATGCTCCTCGTAAAATTTATCGGAGGCAAGCGTGTCAGTATCATCGGGGTCAGTGCAACAGGTGGTATCCTGCACAATCTGGGGCAGCTGCTCGTTGCCAGTACCATTGCCCAGACCTGGACCGTGCTCCTGTATCTGCCGGTGCTCTCCTTTATGGGTATTCTGTCAGGAATCGCCATAGGAATCGCGGCCAACTTTCTTATGGATCATGTCACCACCATCCAGCGTTTCAAGAAGGCGCATGAAGAAAAAAAAGTGACCGACGCAAGCAGAAAATGGCTGAAACACTGGCATAAGTTGTGTATCACAACAGGCTATCCTAAATCATATGCAAAATAACTACTACCTAAGGTGGTCTAAATGTCTGTGACGAACCCAGAGCATGATTTAATCTGGGTTCTTTTTTATGTCTTCATTGCATTGATAACAGCAAGCTTAATCTTTTCACTAACAATCTATTCAACGCCATTAAATTTAGCTAGATAAGCTCTTCACTTTTATCATGTGCTTAATATTGATTGTAACAGGTCGAAAAAAGGCATTAATCTGCAAACGAGTGTGCAGATTAATGTCTTTTCTAGAATGATTAAGTTTAGACTGAAAAAATACTTCTCCTGCCCCAAACTTGTTAAAATATGAAGCTGAAAAACCCTACCTTGTTTCTGAAACTATTTCAAAGAACCTACTATTACATAAGCGCCTGTCCTATTATTTCCTAAAGAAATAACTTCCTAAATTTTTCGGTACAGCGATGTTTAGCATTTACTACTTTTTCCCGACTACATTTCAATTCTTCGGCAATACTGTCATAGGTATGTCCTTTATAGCACAACACACACACTTCTCTCTCAAACGGGGACAAATATACCAGATAATCCTCTACGGTTTCTTCAATGATCGGCCAGTCTTCAGGTCCCGGACTGCTAAAGGACTCTGAAAGCTGAAGGCCGGATTCTTCAATCATGCCATCTAGTGACAAGGCATCACGAATGGATTGTCTTTTTAACGCATTATTCCACCTAATCAGCCGATTGAAGTGATTATCCATACAAAGGCAGATGTACTGGTTGAACGTCATCCCTTTATTGAATTCATATTTCTGAGAAGATTCGACAAGGACAAGGCACGCCTCCTGATAAAGATCATCTCGATCGTAACCTTTTATGTACCGTCTGACTATCGCTCTATTGATTAATATTTGACATCTGTCTAGCAGAACAGGAAAGGCACTGTGGTCACCCGACTGTATCTGATAGATCAAAGAATCATTGATCGGATCAATGACGTCTCTATATGGCTTTTTTTTACTCGGTGTGTTAGTCACTGGGTTAGTCTGCATCCATTTTTCTCCTTCTGTAGAATGTTTGGTCAATTACAGAATAGGACATTTTCAAGTAGTAGTCTGTTTCATTGAAAGCGTTTCAATTATTATACTATCCAAATGTTAATATAGTCATTAAAGTTATTGAGTTTGTGAGACATTTCTCATGAAAAGCGACTGAAAAATAAGCCTTATACTATTGATGTCATATTCCATCAATAGTATAAGGCTTACTTTATGATTATTTTTCATCTAAAGACCTTGCAATCATCTGCTGATACAAGCTCTCCAGCTGCTTCTTGTCTTTATCCTTGAGGGGAGAATTACGCGAGCGGTTCTGCATCCGGTAGACGGCACTGTCGATGGCGATCTTTTTCTTGGCGCTCTGGACGTCTTTATAGAGCTCATTGGCTGACTTGCGGGTCGCGCCTTTCTGGAAAACGATCCATTGTTCAGCCAGATCTGAGGTCGCAACCTGGACATTGGTGATCAGAAGGTTTTCTTCTCCGATTGCTTTTTCAATGAAGCTGTCAGCTGTCTCGCCTTCGCTTGTGAAGATGACTGTCACTTCATACTTATCGTAACGTTGTGCTATGCCAGGAACCAGCTGAGCATCAAAGACGATCCTGACTTCGATGCCTTCGTATTTGGCGTAGTTGCTCAACTCATTAAGCAGGTAGTCTCTGGCGTCAGCCATCTTGTCCTGTCGCTTCAGCTTAGCCAGATCCGGCCAGGCTCCGATCATATTGTACCCGTCTACATACAGCAGTTCCTTCTTCACGTCACTCTACTCCTCTCGTTATTAATAGATTTTACTCATTAGATTTATTCTTAAAGGGCATGTCTTTTACGGTAAACTTCATACATCAATAGTCCTGAAGCCACACCTGCATTTAAACTCTGGACATGTCCTACCATCGGGATAGACAGGGTCTCGTCCACTTTGTCTTTGACCAGTCTGGAGATTCCTTTTCCTTCGTTCCCGATGACCAAACCAACTGGAGATGACACGTCCCAGTGACGGTAGTCTTTGCCTTTCATGTCCGTTCCGAAAATCCACAAGCCACGGTCCTTCAGCTCGTCGATGGTCGTCGCCATGTTCGTGACGCGTGCCACCAGCACATGTTCGATTGCTCCAGCTGAAGCTTTCGCAACGGTCGATGTCAAACCGACAGCTCGTCTTTTGGGAATGATGACGCCGTGTACCCCGCTGGCATCGGCAGTTCTCAAGATAGACCCCAAATTATGCGGGTCTTCGATCCCGTCCAGCAGCAGGAAGAAAGGCTGTTCATTTTTCTTTTCTGCCAGTTCAAATAGTTCATCGATCGAGGCGTAGTTCACGGGACTAGTCGCTAAGACCAGACCCTGGTGATTGCCTCCATCGGACAAGGTATCCAGTTTAGATTTAGGTACAAAAGACAGCTGTACTTTTCTTTTCTTAGCTTCAGAAAGAATACTGCTGATTTTGCCGCCTTCCAGACCGTCCTGAACAAAGAGCTTGTTGACATCACGGTCGGACTTCAATGTTTCCAGAACCGGGTTTCTGCCGTAGACCATCTCTTCTGATTCTACTGCTTCACCGCTTTCCTGCGGCTTTCTGGCCTGTGGTTTATTTGTGTGTAGGCCACCTTTTCCTGTCCGTTTATGATTCGGTTTTTTTGGCATGTGCACCGCTCCTTTCCTTTATCTTTCCTCTATTGCCTGGATGCACCAGTTTGTCAGTTCATTCAGACGGTCGGACTGCTCCGTTAAATGGAGGTAGCCCATGACTGCCTCAAAGCCCGTCGAATAGCTGTAGGTCTGTGCATCCGTATTTTTTGCTTTTGTATAGCTTTTTGCATTACGTCCACGTTTGAAATAATCGATTTCTTCCTGAGTCAGCTGGTCCGCATCCATCAGTGCCTGAATCAGATAAGCCTGAGCTTTTGCTGAGACATAGGTCGTAGCCTTTATATGCAGTACATTTGGCTTAGTCTGACCTTGAGCAATCAGATGCTCTCTAATTCTGAGTTCATAAATGGCATCACCCAGATAAGCGAGAGCCAGCCCATTCAGCAGACGCGGATCCGCTGATTTACTCATGGCCGCTTCCCCTTTTCCATCTGACTCCTTGTGCAGTGTCTTCAAGAATGATGTTCTGATCTTTAAGGTGATCCCTGATCTCATCCGCACGCTGGAAGTTCCGGTCTTTTCTGGCTTGTTCTCTCTCTTCTATCAGCGCTTCGATATCTGAATCCAACAAGTCTTCTTCAACAGACAAGCTGATTCCAAAGATGCTCATCAGCTCTTCAAGCAGATTGAGACTTGCTTCCAGCACTTGTCTGGAAACATCCTCTTCTTCCACATAACGGTTGATGAACCTTACCAGATCATATACAACAGTGATGCCGTTCTGCGTCTGGAAGTCATCATCCATCTGTTTAATGAACTGATTTCTGAACTGATCGATCTGATCCATCAGGGATTGCTCATCGCCAGTCTGTTCAGCTGCCTGATCCAGTCGATGGCTCCCGTTAAAGTAAGCGGTCTGGATACGGTTGAGATTCGTTTTCGCTTCCTCGATGGCATCCAGAGAGTAGTTAATTGGTCGTCTGTAATGAGCCGTAGACATGAAGAAACGCAGAGCTTTAGGATCATGCTGCGCTCTCAAGTCTTTTAGAAGCACAAAGTTTCCAAGTGATTTACTCATCTTTTCATCGTCCATTGTGACAAACCCGTTATGGATCCAGTAGTTGGCAAATGGCTTATGCGTCTTGGCTTCTGTCTGAGCAATTTCATTCTCATGATGCGGGAAAGTCAGATCCTGACCGCCGGCATGAATGTCGATCGTATCTCCGAGATATTTTGTAGCCATGACTGAGCATTCGATATGCCAGCCCGGTCGACCTTTCCCCCAAGGAGACTCCCAGCTGATTTCGCCTTCTTTCGCTGTTTTCCATAAAGCAAAGTCGAGAGGATCCTCTTTCTTGGATGTTTCATCACCAAGCCTGTTGCTCGCTCCGGACTCCAGTTCATCTAAAGAAATGCGGCTCAACTGGCCATATTTTTCAAATTTACGTGTTCTGTAATAGACATCTCCGTCAGACGAATAGGCAAAGCCATTGTCAATCAGAGCTTCGATAAACGTGATGATGTCGGGAATAGACTCCATTACACGTGGCGTATGATTCGGTTTCTGAACCTCGAGCGCTTCTGTGTCTTCAAAGAATGCGTCAATAAAAGTCTCAGCTACTTCCGGAGCCGTCTTGCCCAATTCAGCAGCTGCTCGAATGATTTTGTCATCAACATCCGTGAAGTTGGAGACATAATCGACATCGTAGCCTCTGTAGGTGAAGTAGCGGCGGATGGTGTCGAACGCGACGGTACTTCTAGCATTGCCTATATGAATGTAATTGTATACCGTTGGTCCGCAGACATACATCTTGACCTTTCCTTCTTCTAAAGGTGTAAATTTCTCTTTCTGACGAGTCAATGTATTGTACAGTTGAATCATGCATCCTGACTCCTTTCTTTTTCATTTAGTCTCATTATACAAGAATCAGACTCGACTTGCTTCTGATTCCTTTTTCAGTCAATGGAAAAGCCACGCAAGCCGTTTGAAAAACAGTCCGGCTGCATGGCTTTATCCTGCCTTACTTATCTCAGATCAGTTTTCAGGCTTCGATGATCTCTTTTGCTTTTTCAAGATTGCTCAAGACTTTATCTCTGCCAAGGAGTTCGATCGCATCATTCAGCTGAGGCCCGTGCTGCTGACCGGTCACGGCCACACGGATCGGCATGAACAAGTTCTTGCCTTTTACGCCAGTTTCCTTCTGTACAGCTTTGATCGCTTTCTTGATCGTATCTGCTTCAAACGGTTCAACACTTCTGATCTGTTCGCTGAAGGCATCCAGAACAGCTGGAACGTCGTCGCCTTGAAGCACCTCTTTCGCTTCAGCTGACCATTCGAGAGAGTCCTCGAAGAATAAAGTCGCCAGTTCAGTGATCTGAGCGGCATAGCTCATCTGATCCTGGTAAAGAGCCACCAGTTTTCTGATCCATTCGCTTTTTTCTTCAGACGGATTGCTTTCGATGTATCCTGCTTCTACAAGGTGAGGGATAGCTTTAAGTGTCAGTTCATTCAGGTCCATCTCTTTCATATACTGGTTGCTGATCCATTCCAGTTTCTTGGCATCAAAGGCCGCTGGAGAAGTTCCCAGACGCTTGTGATCGAACATCTCGATGAACTGCTCTTTAGAGAAGAGCTCGTCTTCTCCGACTGGTGACCAGCCAAGCAGTGTAATAAAGTTGAACAAGGCTTCCGGCAGATAACCAAGCTCACGATACTGCTCAATAAACTGAAGAATCGTTTCATCACGCTTACTTAGTTTCTTACCTGTTTCGCTGTTAATGATCAGTGTCATATGTCCGAACTGAGGCATCTTCCATTCAAAGGCTTCATATACCATCATCTGTTTAGGTGTGTTGGCAATGTGGTCATCTCCACGAAGCACGTGGGTGATTTTCATGTAATGATCATCGACCGCTACTGCAAAGTTATAGGTCGGCATGCCGTCACGTTTTCTGATGACCCAGTCGCCACCTACAGAATCAGATTCGAATGTGATCATTCCTTTGACCATATCTTCAAATGTGTAGGTGCTGCCTTTAGGTACTCGGATACGGATAACAGGCGTAATGCCTTCCGCTTCTTTTTCCCTCTGTTCAGATGACGTTAAATGCGCACACTTTCCGCTGTAATGCGGCATTTCTCCGCGTGCACGCTGTGCTTCACGTTCAGCTTCCAGTTCTTCAGTTGTGCAGTAGCACTTGTAGGCACGGTTGCTCGCGAGCAGCTGATCGACCAGCGGATCATAGAAATCCAGACGCTCAGACTGACGGTACGGCCCATACTCTCCTCCGACATCCGCACTCTCGTCCCAGTCGATTCCCAGCCATTTTAAATTGTCCAGCTGGCTCTGCTCTCCTGTTTCAACGTGTCGTTTACGGTCAGTATCCTCGATACGAATAATAAAATCGCCACCATGGTGACGGGCATATAAGTAGTTGAATAATGCTGTACGTGCATTTCCAATGTGTAGGTGTCCAGTTGGACTCGGTGCATAGCGCACACGGACTTTTTCTGTCATGAATATACTCTCCTTTTTGGTTTCCCTTACTACTAACTTACCATTATTTCCTGTTTTCTTCCATACATTGAAGCCTTGCTGTCTTAACTAAGCTGCCCTTTTTCCACCAGCAGCCGCGCAAAAGCATAGTCCAGAGGTGTGGTGATTTTCAGATTTTCTTCCAGCCCATCAATCATTTTCACTTCGATTCCCAGTCTTTCGACCAGCTCGCCTTCTTCGTTGCCGTAATAGTTATCGGCATCGGCTTTATTCAAGGCTTCGATCAGACAAGTTGTCTCAAATCCCTGAGGGGTCTGAACGTGTCTGACTTCTGGACGATACAAGGACTGCATCACCTTATCTCCCTTGACCAGTTTCATCGAATCTTTGGCCGGAATCCCTGGAATGACAGCTGAAAATTCTTTTAGACCTTCCAGCAGATGATCTACTAGATCAGTATGAATGAATGGCCGAGCTGCATCGTGAACAAGTGTGTATGGGGCTGGATTATCCGCCAGTGCTTTCAGCGCCTGAGCGACACTGTCCTGCCGTTCGCTCCCACCAATGACTAAGGAGACTTGTTCAGGCTGTTCACCATACAGATCCTGCATCGCCGCAATCAACGCTTGTCTGTCTCTCTTACGAATGACGAGCCAAATCTTACGACATGACTCGTCTTCCAGAAAGAGACTTAACGAATAGTCAAACACTGGCCGGCCACCTAAAGGCAGCAGGATTTTGTTCACTTCAGGCTGATCATTGAATCGACTGGCTGATCCAGCTGCCAGAATGATCACATCGTAAGTCTGCTTCATGCCTGATCTTTCCTGTCGTCGATCGCTTTCTGGTCATTTAATAGTTTAGCGAAAATCATCCGTCCAGCATTGGTCTGAAGAGAACTTGTCACGACCACATCGATTCTATCGTTCATGTGATGACGTCCCTCTTCCACTACGACCATCGTTCCGTCGTCCAGATAGGCCACACCCTGCGCTCGTTCTGTTCCGTTCTTGACGATCATGACCTGCATCTCTTCCCCAGGTATGACGACCGGTTTGACGGCATTCGCCAGCTGATTGATATTCAGGACCGGAACGTTCTGAAATTCCGCTACTTTGTTTAAATTATAGTCATTGGTCACAATCATCCCGTCCAGTTTCTTGGACAAGTGGACCAGTTTAAGATCGACTTCTTCTGCTTCCGGAATATCACTGTCATCCATTTCAAGAGAAATCCCTTCCTCTTTCTGTAAGGCATTCAGTATGTCCAGTCCTCTTCGTCCTCTGACCCGTTTCAGACTGTCAGAGGAATCTGCAATATACTGTAGTTCTTTCAGAACATAATGCGAAACAACGAACGACCCTTCAAGAAAACCGGTTTTCACCACATCCAGAATACGGCCATCTATGATCGCGCTAGTGTCCAGCACTTTGTACTTGCGGAAGGAGTCGCCACTTTTCCGTTCCAGCACGTCTTCATTCTCATTTTTTTCCGTCTTCGGACTGAACAAACGTCTGATTTCTTCCCGACGAGATGTCCCCAGCTGAAATCCCACGCTGGCCAGTAGGACTGTTAGGATAAGAGGACCCACATCACTTATTATGATCATATTCAGATTACCTAAAATAATACTGATCAATACAGAAAGAATAAGTCCAATAATTGCACCTAGGCTTCCGAACATTAAATAAGCGACACTAAATCTGTTGAATGATTTTTCAATTTTCTTGATTCCTTTTTCAATCGGTCTGACAGCCAGAAACGACAGCATGTAAAAAACACCTGCTCCAATTATCATACCGACGATTGGATTCAGCAGCCACCTAGGAATGATGTCAAAATTATCGATCATTTCCGGGAACAGATTGTATCCGAGACTTCCTCCTACAAGGATAAAAGTCAATATAATCAGTTTCGATATCATTTCTTCCCTCCTTCTTTTATTTTAGTAATTACCAATTTTTTTGTTTTTTCGTGTTGTTTTAATGCAACTATCGTTGCTCTATCAATTAAAATACAAAAAGGCACCTCTTCCCCCCCTTAATCTGATAAAATGAAGTTCACTAAAACAAACATTCATCACTTAAGGAGTGAAAAGAGATGCCTAATCTACTTCAGATTATCATGTATTTAGTTAATAAAATCAAGTGGCAAAACAGTTTAATTCAACTTTTAAACGATTATATTACTTGGCTTGAAGATGCGGGTGATCGACCACCTAAAGGGACCGATATCACAAAGCTTGATTACAACAAATTGACCCTTGATGACCCACCGAAAGTTGTAAAGATTGAACGGGCGGACTATAAATACCTTCTAAAACAGGCCGTGGAAGCAGGTAAACCGATCAAACCTGTTCGTCGCCACAAGTCATCTTCTGAAGTTCCTGAACATGTACGTTGCGCTAAGTGTCATGCGCCCCATGACTATCTCTATAAGAATAATGGTGTGCACGGACAAT
>NZ_BAAGIR010000020.1:0-25893 GCF_054658155.1 Alkalibacterium sp. m-11 | reverse complement strand
GGGACTGCCTTTTGAGCCTACCCATATCCGATTCCTCTGTCTGCATGAAACCTGTGCAGACAAGAATGGAGTTCGTAGGAAGCCCCCACTTCAAAATCCGGAGGATTTAAGTGGTGGGTAGTTCACTTATATCACTCCGTCAACGGAAAGGCTAGAGAAATGTATACTTAATTTTAAAATAAAAAGAAGACAAACCAAGCAGGCACTTATCTCAATGTACGCTCTCATCCCACGATTAAAACCGTGGGCTTTCACGCTTGATAGTTCTGTAAGCCTGCCGACCAGCGGGCTTTTTCTTTTATCAATTATGACGTATGACAATATAGAGTAATCAAGCTGCGCACTGATTTAGAGAAAAAGGTTTTGTCAGAAGCGGTTTTTCGCTATACTAATAGAGATAATAGTTAAGAATAGGAGAATGTGGTCGTGATTACCTTGAAATCACCTAGAGAAATAGAAGCAATGGATAAAGCAGGGGATGTTCTTGCAGCTATCCACGAATCATTGCGCGATTTTATCAAACCGGGCATTACTGGTATGGATATTGAAGAATACGTTGAAAAATTGATGAAGCAGCATGGTGCGACCCCTGAGCAGAAAGGCTATCAGGGTTATGAATATGCAACATGTGTCAGTGTAAATGATGAAATTTGTCACGGATTCCCCAGAAATGAAAAGCTGAACCAAGGTGACTTGATCAAAGTGGATATGGTAATCAATCTAAATGGTGCGCTAGCAGATTCATGCTGGAGTTACAGCGTGGGTGAACCCACTGATGAGATTCAGAAACTGATGGATGTCACGAAAGAGGCTCTTTATAAAGGCATTGAAGCGGCTCAGTTGGGGAATCGCATTGGTGACATCGGTCATGCGATCCAGACCTACGTTGAAGCGGAAGGCTTTTCTGTCGTTCGTGAATTTATCGGACATGGAATTGGACCGACTCTTCACGAAAAACCAAGTGTTCCACATTACGGTGAAGCTGGGAAAGGGTCGCGTCTGAAAGAAGGGCTGGTCATCACGATCGAACCGATGGTAAATACAGGCACATGGCGCTCCAAAATGGACGATAATGGCTGGACTGCACGTACTCAAGATGGTGGATTGAGCTGTCAATATGAACATACGATTGCCATCACCAAAGAAGGGCCTCGGATATTAACTAAGCAGCAAGGCGAATAAACTCCCACTTAAGAGGAGGTGATCAGCATGGCGACAAAAAGGTTTCATTATCAAAAAGGTGAACACGAAGTGGATTTCAGTGTGGAATACCGTATGCCGACAAAACAGGAATTTCTTGGAATTGCCGGTATAATCAGTATCGTATCTGGAGTGTGCCTGCTTCTTAAAGCCTTTATACTGAAGGATGAGTGAAATGAGCCCATATACTGTAGGGATATTACTGTTTGATGATGTGGAAGTCCTGGATTTTGCCGGACCTTGTCAATGACCCGGCACTAAAGTACCGGGCTTGTAACTCTAAGCGCAATAGTACAAAACGCTTGATTCCAAGCTCCTATTTTAGGTTACTTCTCGTAAAGGACTACCCTTTACCCGCAGATTGACTTCTACGGCAATACACAGAATATATCATGTGTACCTTAATTTATTTCGACTTTCGTATAGCAGGGACGTTTGGTTCCGGATATCCACTCTGTTCCTAATTGCTGAATATTTATGGCAGCTACTCGGTCATCGTTTGATTTATAGGCACAATTTTTACAAAAGAAAGCATGTTCCCTGCTCAAGCGATTTTCCTTGTCTATAGTCCCGCATTTTGGACAGCGCTGGCTCGTATAGTGGGCATCCACTTTCAAGACTTCCGATTGATTCATTCGGGACTTGTAAGCTAAGTGTTGCTCAAACTGATAGAAAGCCCAACTGACTGCTTCATATCGACTGTCCTTGTGGTGTTTTTCCGTCGCAAATCGAACATCGGTTAAATCTTCTAAAACGAAAAGGGTGTTCGGTCCATAGTAATCAACGAGTGCCTTCGATAATCGATGATTCACATCGGTCATCCAACGGTTCTCTCGTTGACCTATTTTTCGAATTCTTCGTTTAGCGGATTTGGTGTTCTTTTTCTGCAATGACTGTCGAAGCTTCTTGAAGTGGCGACGCTTGGCTAATATTTCTTTTCCATTTATAAAATGACTGTTTCCTTTTTCGTCGAAAGTAGTTGCCAAGAAGCGCAAGCCTCTGTCGATGCCGACGACATGCTGAACCTTTTCTTTTTGGAACTCAGGGTATTCTTTGGTGGCAGAAATATAAAGGAACCATCTGCCGTTCTTGGTGATTAGTTTCGCTTCTCCCAATTTATGTCCTTCAAGAAAATGTTCACGATTTTTAAAAGTAATATCAACTTTTTCACGCTTATTGTTTGTATTGATGGAGACTTGACCTGTTTTCAAGAAACTATAATCACGGTCGCGAGTCAAAGTAAGCTGAGGCGTCTTAAAATTCAATGGGTACCACAAGTGCTCTAATTGACCACCCTTACTTTTGAGTTGCGTTTCGACTGCCTTGTAGCGTGCAATAACATCACGAATCGCATTTTGCGTAAGTTGGGATTTTAGACTAAACGTCTCACGAACTGTATGATAGATTTCTTTGTGAATACTAAATTGCTTCAAGTTAAAGTTGTGGTTAAAAATCCATTCGGAAACAAAATTCAAAGCTCTGGTATACGTATTCATCGTATCTTTAAAGGTTTGAACTTGTTTTTCATCCGGAAAGATTTGTTGTTTAGCAGTAAGTGTAATATCCATATCCCAAAACCTCCTTTCACTAAATACATTATATCATAATTAATAGTGAAAAGTTAACAGAAAGGACTTCTATAGTGAAAAAAATCTAAAGAATTGAGTTTCACAAACCCACCAATTCCTCTCGGCACTAAAGTACCGAGTTTCCTTGGTGGTGAAACTAGATGAAGTCTTTTCTGTTACAGAAGACGAGCAGGCAGTCAAAGGGTTCAAAGTGGTAACAATTTCCGAAACTGGAGACATGATCCGTGCCAGAAACGGCCTGAAAGTCGAACCGGATTATCACTTCAACAATCATCCTGAACTGGACGTGCTGGTGGTCCCCGGTGGATACGGAGCCAGGGAAGTTGAAAGAAAGAATGAAGTAGTGGTCGACTGGGTCAGAAATCAGGATGAGGTCGTCGAGAAGATGACGTCGGTCTGTACCGGTTCATTCATCCTGGCTGAGGCTGGACTGCTTGAAGGAAAGCGGGCAACGACTCACTGGACAGCACTGGACCGTATGGAAAAGGCGTACCCATCTGTCGATGTCAAACGTGAAGTCAAATTTGTGGACGAAGGCCACCTGATCACCTCAGCCGGTATTTCAGCCGGAATCGAAATGGCTTTGCACGTAGTAGCCGTGCTCTATGGTAAAGAAACCGCTGCTCATACAGCTAAACACATGGAATATGACTGGCAGACAGGCTACTGATTCCTGATTGCCTGTCGGAGACAACGAACGAGTGTGGAGCCGTGCGACAGATGATAAATAAGGAGCACATGCGCTGCGACTAGAGGACGATGTGTCCGAAAGAGGCAGGCATGTGCTCTTTTTCGTAGGTTTTTAGAACGGGAATGGACCATATCTCAGGATTTGCACCATTCGACAGAATATATTCTTGCGGAATGAACAATATATTTAGGTATGGTACATTCGCCTGTTAATAACGAAGACGAATGTACCATAAATCAGTTTATGACCCATTCAGCACCTCAAAATGACTCGACCAGATGGTTCAAATAACAATTCGTTGTGAATAATGATCTTTAAAAGAGCAATAATGGTCGCCATTCTACAGAATGGCGTTCCTTATTAAATAAAACATCCGATACGGAGGATAAGCGATGCATCAGATCAGTGAACAGACAATACAGTGGATTGAAGCGTCTATCGACGGAGAATTATTAGAATACGAGCCGCTTATGGGAGGCATGTCGTCCGATCTGACCCTTTTAAAAGTCAAAGTGAGTGATGGCGTAATGGAAATGGTGCTGAGAGAATATACTGATGAAAAGTGGCTGGAAATGGAACCGGACATCGCATTTAAGGAAGCGGAAAATTTAACTCATGCCGAAAAACTGACTGTAACGATGCCGGTTCTCATTGCGACCGATCCTACCGCAGAACAAACGACGTGGCCAAGTCTGCTTATGTCAAAAGTAGAAGGGGAGGTTATTTTAAATAGAAATTACACCGAAGACTGGATAGGTGAACTGGCAGAAGCTCTATACCTTATCAATCAGGCGACACATATCATTTGTTCGTCCAGCTATTTCCGTTATTTCGACCCGACTATTCCTGTACAGGCTAAGTGGTCAGCAAGTCCTGAAAACTGGCAGACTATGATGAGTTATCTCTCAGAGACACCAGCTCCTGAAACGGTGTCTACCTTTATTCATAGAGATTTTCATCCAACTAATGTGCTGTTCACAAACAACAAAGTATCCGCGGTCGTAGACTGGCCGAACGCCTGCATGGGACCGAGACAAGTCGATATCGGTCACTGCCGGTGGAATCTGGCTATGCTGTACGGTCAGGATGCGGCGGATGACTTTCTAAAGGCATACAGAAAAAAAGATCCAGATCTGGCGTATCCACCATACTGGGACCTCGAAATGCTGAGCAATGTCTTTGTGGAAGATAAGTCTGAAGTTTACGGGGGATGGCTGGCTTATGAAAGGACAGATCTCACAGAAGCACTGATGATCGAGCGGATGGACAGCTTTCTTCAGAATGCGTTGGACCGGCTGGAGTGTGAGTCTAATGAGTAGTGTTTATTACTCAAACACCATTAAAGGTATCAACATAATAGAGTTTGAATAGAACTGGGCTTCTGAACTTCACTATTTCTGAAAAAAGTGAAGTTTAATAAACTCTTACGGAGCTAAACTCTACTGGTCTATAATTGACTCCAGTTCAGCAGTCTGCTCTAATGTTAAACTCAATTCTATAAGCATAATAGTCGAGTTCAGCACATAAATCTGCCCTGAACTCGACTTTAACAATCACTTATTAAGAATGCTTATAAAGCATGTACGGAAGCAGTCTCCTTAATATGTAATCGTACTAGATTTGTTGTATTTAGCAATGAGTCATTGAGCAAAATTTAGAAGTTTTTTTAACTAGTCTGAGAATAACAAATTGTACAGCTCTTTTAAAAGAATAACCTCTAAGCTTGGGAATACACACCTGAGCTGACATTGTATATGGCATAAGAGGTTATATTCTGGTAAGCTTGTCGAGGACGTTCATTCACTGATTAAATAGAACTGTTCATGTAATAAAGTGAAATCACAACCTTACATAGCAAGCAACGAGCACAGAAGGGAATATGTTACATGCGTCTCGAAAATTTATTAGACCGCCTACCTAAAAGGGACTGGGCCAAAAACATCACGAACCGGGTAAGGGAAGGCGAAATTTGGCAGCACTCTGCCTTTGTCACATACTACGTCCTGCTTACTACTTTTCCTCTCATCGTAGGCATTATCAACTGGCTTCAACAGCTGCAGCTGGAACTGACGGGTCTTGCCTGGTTCGTCTATCGTATAGCCCCCCAGCCATTAGCGGAACAGATTGTTAAGGACATGATTCAGATTTATGACAGCTCAAATGTCGGAGTTCTTTTAGTTGCGACAGTTTCGACCATCTGGACAGTAAGCTGGACCATGGCTTCGACACTGATGGGGCTGAACCGGGCTTATGGTGTTAAGAACAGACACAACATTGTCGTATTGAGAGTCCTGGCTTTCTTTCTGACGACGGCCTTCGCGGTTTGGATCGCTTTTGTCGTATTCTTTATCCAACAATCGACCGGAACAACTGCCGGAAGGTGGACAGTATTTGTACCGCTCGCTTTTCTCACGTTCTGCTTCCTATACTACTTTGTACCAAATGTCGTTCAAAGATTCAGGAATGTCATACCCGGCGCGCTGTTTTCTACAGCTGCGTTACTGATTGCAATAATCAGTTACCGGCTCTTTGTTAATCAGTTGCCGGAAGACTCAACTTTCTTTACTCTTACAGGAAGTTTTATGGTGCTTCTGGCGTTACTTCAGAAACTTTCGCTGGCCATTCTAGCTGGTGGATCCGTTAATGCGACCTTCATGCAAATGCAGGAAGGTGTTGTTGTATCTAAAAACGAGAAAAGTAAATTCGTTATTTTTCTAAAGAAGATAGGATTAGATCGACTGCTTGAAAGTGATAAACATTAAAACATAGTTGAACTGAAAAATTTAGTGAGAGAAGGCGATGGCCTTCTCTTTTTTGTTAGCACTTAGTCTACGAATCAGATTAACTGCTACAGTGCCTATATCAAGCAGAATTATCTGCACAATGAAATCCGTGATAGTTTCCCTGTGGTGTTTAAGAACGAAGATGCAAAAAAAGTCTATTTAGTAATCCTAACCTACTAGCCGGCAATAAGTTCTCTCCAATTAATAGAGCTGTCTGGCCTTTACGAATTGAGGCAATAAAATTGCTATTTCTAACCTACTGAGTATACTTTTCTATGAAGGAGAGAAATGCATTATGACAACAAGAAATAACGCCATCGATGTGTTGAAGGCTCTTGCGATCGTATCGGTCATCCTGATCCACGCCCTACCTGACAGCACACTCTATACTATACTCGCGCCTTACTATATCTGGCAGACCGTCCCAGTGTTCATTATTCTGTTTGGATACAACTCAGCTCAGTCATTTATAAGAAAAGGCTACAGCACACTGAAAGACATTATGACACTAGACTATATAATGAATAAAGTTAAACGTCTGCTGCTACCGTTCGGATTTATCTGGCTTTTACAAATCATTGTCCAGCTCACTTACTTTGACCGGGATCCATCGCTGGATCTATTATTTTCTTTTGTAAAAGGGGGGTATGGGCCGGGTAGCTACTTTATTCCAATGATCTTGCAGGCGTCACTCCTAGTTCCTATCATTTATAGTGTGATGCGTGTTCATCCGACAAAATGGATGATTGCACTGTTCTTCATCAGCCTCGTGGTAGAATTAGCTGCTTACCAGCTAGATATCACCGGAGGTCTCTATAGACTTCTAATCATCAGGCATATCTTTTCACTGACATTAGGGGTATGGCTTGGCCTTCTTAAAGATAAAATCAAACTTAAATGGTTGATCGGACCTGCGTTCTTTAGTTTCATCTACATCACAGCCGTGCATTATTTTAACTGGGAAATGATCATCGAAGAGTACTGGCATAGTCAGCATGCACCGTCCTACTTTTACGTGCTGCTTCTGGTG
The DNA here is from genome assembly GCF_054658155.1 of Alkalibacterium sp. m-11. Lineage (NCBI taxonomy): Bacteria > Bacillati > Bacillota > Bacilli > Lactobacillales > Carnobacteriaceae > Alkalibacterium > Alkalibacterium sp. m-11. Next base: position 18,600 of record NZ_BAAGIR010000020.1, on the reverse strand, counting down.
ATGCTGGGGATGAAGGGGTTAAACGTTAATGGTGATTTCATATTATCCCGTCTGTTCATTTTGACTGGCCGGGCATCCTACCACATCTTTCTTGTGCAGATGTTTTACTTCTGGCTGATTCACGATCAGTTGACTAATCTACCAACAGCAATCACTTTAATTCTGGCGCTCATCGTGCCGATTATTACTGGATTGGGATACTATCTACTGAATGAAAGAATAGGTTCCAAGCCGTGAAAACTGGCGTTGATCCATGATCGAACTACAAATAAAAACCGCCTGATACTGCTCACGTTCTTTCTCACTACGTAAGAAGGGAGAGCCGTATCAGGCGGTTCTTTTCATTATATATTAATCCATATACCCGTTCGGATTCGTCTTCTGCCAGTTCCAGGAATCGCGGCACATGTCTTCGATGCCGAATGAGGCTTCCCAGCCGAGGGTTTCCTTAGCTTTCGAAACGTCAGCGTAACTCGTACCGATATCCCCAGGACGACGGTCGACCAGTTCATATGGAATTTCAACATTGTTGGCTTTTTCAAAGGCATTGACGACGTCCAGAACGGAATAGCCTTTTCCTGTACCCAAATTGTAGGCATCGACGCCAGTGGTCTGAAGGACTTTTTCAAGCGCTCGAATATGGCCTTTCGCCAAGTCGATGACGTGGATGTAATCACGGACACCAGTCCCGTCATGCGTATCGTAGTCAGATCCGAATACTGACAATTTCTCGCGTTTCCCGACAGCGACCTGGGTGATATAAGGCATCAGGTTATTTGGAATGTCATTAGGGTCCTCACCGATTTTACCGGAAGGATGTGCACCGATCGGATTGAAGTAGCGAAGCAGGGCAGCGCTCCAGTCTTCGTCAGCTACGTACTGATCCTGAATAAACTGCTCGATGAACATCTTGGTTGTACCGTAAGGATTTGTCGTAGACAATGGCATATCCTCTGTAAATGGAGCCTTATTTGTCATGCCGTATACAGTTGCGCTTGATGAGAAGACCATCTTTTTGACATTGTATTCATTCATCAGCTGCATTAATACGATCGTGCCATTCAAGTTGTTGTCGTAATACTTAAGCGGCTGAGCAACGGATTCACCTACCGCCTTGTAGCCTGCGAAATGAATGACCGCTTCCAAGTCATGAGCTTCAAAGACTTCTTTCAGCGCACCTTTATTTGTAATGTTGACTTCGTGGAAGACAGGGCGTGTTCCTGAAATCTCCTCGATGCGGTCAATAACTGCCGGTTTAGAATTGGAATAATCGTCTACAACGACCACCTCATATCCTTCATTGATCAGTTCGATCACCGTGTGACTGCCAATATACCCGGCACCGCCCGTAACTAGAATTGCCATAGTTATTCGCTCCTTTTAATTGAATAGTTAAGTTTAGTAAAGTTTACCTCTTTGTTTACTCGTGTCTATTGTACCATACCCCACGACCAGAACGCACTTGATTTCAGCAATTCTGAATAATGAAAATCTGGCCACGCCAGATTATTCACCATTTAAATAGAACAAGTGAAGTTCAGACGTCACCTGTCTTCTAAACTCCATCCTATCGCCTGCATAATGTAGTTTAGCATCCAAATTCGACACTGAACTACATTCACTTAGAAATGACGAGAGTTCAGTGCTGAAAGTTAGAACTGAACTTCATTCTCCATCATCGAAAATGCAGTTGAGCAGAAAATTCAGCCCTAAACTAGACTTGGTACGCAGCAATAGACTAAAACCTTAAGATGAAAATCTGGCCCTGCCAGATTACACCCCATGAGAATCTTTAAGCTGCAGTTCAGTGGACAATTAAAGTCTGAACTGTATTTTAGCCTATACAGAATTCAGTTCATGCTCCAAAAAAGGAGCTGAACTAAACTCGATTCGTATCCGATGCAGTTCAGCGCGCATAGTAAAGTCTGAACTGCATTCTACTCCGTCCAGAATGCAGTTCATCACTCAGAAAACCCGTGAACTCCATTCATCAAAAAAGCAAACCCAAAAAGATTAAAATGAACATTTGGCAAGCCAAATCACCCTGAACCAACATAATAAGTCAAAAGCTAAAAGATTATTAAGAGTTAATGAAAAATATGTGAAAGCTTGATCCTTATGGTATAATATCTCAAGATTGCTTTAATCAGAGCACTAGCAACCTTGTATTCAAAACTACCTTATGAAAGGGCGCCATCTTATGTTCGATGTTTCCATTATTATGCCGGTGTACAATGTAGCAGAGCATTTGCCTCGCGCGATTGAATCGGCTTTAGCCCAAAAAAAAGTCATCGGTGAAATCATTCTGGTGAACGACGGATCGACAGACGGATCCAAAGAGATCTGTGAAGCCTATGCAGAAAAAGAGCCGCTCCTGATCACCGTCATCAATCAAGAGAACCAGGGATCTGGTCCGGCACGAAATGCAGGGATGAAGCAGGCCAGCGGGAAGTTCATCTACTTCGCTGATCCAGACGATTATTTCAGTGACCGACTGCTTGCAGATAATCTGGCGCTCGTCAAACAACGTGAAACAGACATTATCGTCTTCGGCTACACTCAGGAAAAAGCAGGCAGACTCGACACACGTGAAGTCAGACTGCCGAGACTGCCGCAGATGGATACGCAGAAAGATTTCCGTAAGCATTTCAGGAACTTCTATCATTTCTCGCCGTATGCTTTATGGAATAAGCTGTACCGTAAGGAATTTCTAACAAAGAATAATATTAAGTTCACTAATCAGCGAATGGGACAGGACGCGCTCTTCAACATTGAAGTCTACAAGCATCTTGAATCTGTGACCATTAATCGCCGGGCCTACTATCATTATGTCACTCATCAGGGATCCGCAGTGAACCGCTACCGAGAAGACCGGTTCGATCTTGAGCTGAACATTGCAAAATCTTTCGAGTCACTCATTATAGAATGGGAAGAAGCGGAAGAGTTTAAGGATCTGATTGCGGAAGAGTATTTCAATGTCATTTATCTTGAAACTGCTAACCTTGTTCATCCGGACTGTCCGTTTACAACTGAAGAGAAAGTGGACCGGCTGACTGAATTGTGGAACGATATAGGCAAGAACAAAATCGTTCCCGGAAAGAAAGACGAGAAGAATCCGTTCAGATATGCTTTGCTTTACGAAATGAAGACGGGACACCACCGAAATGCACTCTTCCTGATGAAAACCAGGAATCTGGCTGCGGCCAAGTATACAAAGCCTTTTACTAAAATCAAATCGTTTTTTAGAAACTAATTACTAACAAATCATAATTAACGCGCACAGACAGGAGTTTTTGCACTATGTTCGATCAATTTAAAAGAGGTATCATGTACACGGCAATGGGAAAATACTCCATTGTCATCGTGCAGCTCCTTGTACAAGCCTTTTTAAGACGGTTGCTGGCTCCTAATGAGTACGGAATTGTCTCAGCCGTTAACATATTCCTAGTCTTTTTTCAGTTATTAGCTGACTTTGGAATAGGACCAGCTATTATTCAGAACAAAGATTTAAGTAACAAAGAAGTGAATTCTATATTTTCTTTCAGCCTATACGTAGCGATTGGCCTGAGCATACTCTTTGTTTTCTTAGGTTACCCCATGAGTTTATTCTACGGCAACCCAGTATTTATCCCAATCAGTATGATTCTCGCTATTGCCGTCTTCTTTTACGGTATACTAGTCGTGCCGCAGTCGATACTCCTTCGGGAGAAAAAGTTTAAACTCGTTAACTTAACGACGGTATCAGGTGCGATTGTTTCAGGCATCGTATCGATTATTTTGGCGCTGTTAGGCTACAGCTATTATGCCATTATTATAGGAAATACAGCCAAAGCTTTCACGTTATTCATCGTATTTTATAGTCAAACACATGTTAAAATAGGATGGAAGTTTAGTTGGGCGCCGCTCAAAAAAATATTCGCCTTTTCACGCAACCAGTTCTTATTTAATTTTATTAATTATTTTTCTAGAAACTTAGATAGTTTATTAATCGGAAGATACTTCTCGGCTAGTGCATTGGCTTATTATGACAGTGCCTACCAAGTGTCTCTTTATCCGAACCAAATATTAACCAGTTTAGTGACATCAGTGATTCATCCGATTTTATCCGATTACGAGGATGAGAAAGAACGAATTAAACGGGTCTATTTAAGAATTTCCAACCTACTCGCTACGATTGGACTACCTTTATCGATTTTCTTATTTTTCTCCGCACAGGATGTTTTGTTTTTCCTATTTGGGACACAGTGGGGGAATAGTGTGCCAGTATTCCAGATTTTAGCTTTATCCGTCTGGATTCAAATGATTTTGTCCAGTACAGGCGGGATTTTCCAGTCAGGCAACAGAACGGATCTTTTATTACTGTCCGGTATTCTTTCAACAGTCTTCAATGTCATAGGAATTGTTATTGGTGTCATGCTTGGACAAATCGAATACGTCGCTCTGTTTTTAGTCCTAGCCTTCAGTTTAAACTTTATACAAGCTAACATTTTGCTGATGAAAATCATGTTTAAATCAACTTTATTTGAATTCTTAAGTGTATTGAAAAAACCATTCATCATGGCAGTTATGCAAGCTATTGTCTTTTACTTCTTGCCAGAACTGAACTTCTCTATTTTCATCAACCTTCTAATTAAAGGTAGCTTATTCGTAGTCGTATGGCTAGTAGGACTACTAATGACTGGGGAAATGAAACGACTGCTTACCGAAGTGAAACAAGCTAGAGGACAGAGTTAAGGAAAGGAACTTTTAAATGAATCAGCCATTAGTCAGCATTATTGTTCCAGCCTATAATGTCGAACGTTATATAGAAGAATGCATCGACTCCTTACTGAACCAAAGTTATAAAAATATAGAAATCATTGTTTTGGATGATGCCTCAACTGATGCAACACGTTATTTAATGAGACAATATGAAAGTCACATTCAAATTATCGAAAACGATACGAATCAAGGGCAGGGAGCAAGGCGTAATCAAGGTATAAAGCTTGCTAAAGGCGAGTACATTTATTTTGTAGACTCCGATGACTGGATTGAACCGAATGCCATTGAAAGACTCGTTAAGCAAGCAGAGGCAGAAAAGTTGGATTTGGTTCGTTTTAACGGAGCAGCCTTTTACGAAGGCGGATCGGCTCCAAAAGAAGAAGGGAATTATGATTTTTCTCACGTCTTAAAAGACAAAGCCGTCTATACTGGAGAAGAGCTCTTAGAAAAGAACAGAAAGAGTTACTCTGCTTCACCTTGCTTATACTTAGTAAAAAAGGAAGTCATTGATCAACACAACTTGTTTTTCTTAGAAGGGGTCTTACATGAAGATGAGTACTTTACGACACGCCTCTTTGTCTCTGTTGAAAGTATGTCCTATTTAAATGAAGCTTTATACCACAGACGCTACCGTTTGGCTTCAACTATGACAGAAAATACCGACACACATAAATTAAAATCTTTTGACTCTTATTTAAAAGTGTTTAAAGCATTAGAAATAGAGTATGAAAGTAAAAAAATGAATCCCTTGCAGAAAACATTCATCAAACGACAGTTACTTTCTATATACAACGGTTTGAAAGAAAGTCCTGTACTTCCTGAGAATAAGAGAAAGTTAAGAGGTTTAGAAAGTATTACACTGATAGATAAAGTGTATTTAATCTTGTCTAAAGTAAACCACCGTATAAATAAGAAGTGATGACACCTTTACCGGAAGATAACAATTTTAAGAACTCCTAACGGTAAAGGGTCTTTTTATGGTAGAATGATGCCTGATTAAAATAGAGTGTAAAGAATAACAGAATGGGAGAATAAAGAAATGAGGAAGAAAGTTGCGGTCGTTTTTGGGACTCGACCAGAAGCAATTAAAATGGCCCCCGTCATTCTAGAATTGAATAAACATAAGGACTTCTTCGAGCCAGTAGTTATAGTAACGGCCCAACATAGAGAAATGTTGGATCAAGTTCTTAAGGTATTTTATATCACTCCTGATTATGATTTAAATATAATGAAGAAAAACCAAAGCCTATCGGATATTACCACCGATGTTCTAAAAGGGATAGAAGGTATTTTTAAAAAAGAACAGCCCGATATGGTACTTGTTCATGGGGATACTACAACGAGTTTTTCAGCTGCCTTAGCTGCCTATTATCAGCGTATACCGGTGGGACACGTTGAAGCAGGTCTTCGAACCTATGATCACGATAATCCATTTCCAGAAGAAGGAAATAGACAGTTAATTGATAATTTAGCTGACTTATACTTTGTGCCAACGAAAGCTACAGAACAAAATTTATTATTGGAAAACAAAAAACAGTCAAGAATTGTGGTAACAGGAAATACTGTTATTGATGCAGTACATTATATAAAAAACACTCGAGTTGAACACAGAGTTCTAGATTTAATGAAACATAAATCGGATCAAAAATGGATAGTCCTTACTATGCATCGAAGAGAAAATTATGGCACACCTATGAAAAATGTGTTTAAAGCTGTAGTCGACATAACTGAAAAAAATTCAAATGTAGAGATACTTATGCCGGTACATCTAAGTCCAAAGGTACAAGCTCTAGCCAATGAAGTTCTAGGTAATAATGATAGAATTCATTTAGTAGAACCCCTCGAAGTGGATGTTTTTCATAAAGTAATTGATCAAGCGTATTTAGTATTAACTGATTCAGGAGGCTTACAAGAAGAAGCTCCGACCTTAAACAAGCCAGTTTTAGTCCTTAGAAACAAAACAGAGCGTCCTGAAGGTTTAGAAGCCGGTACACTTAAACTAATCGGCACTGAAACGGATTCAGTCTATGTTCATGTGTCCAATTTGTTGACTGATAAAAAAGAATATATTAGAATGGCCGAGGCATTAAATCCATACGGTGATGGTACGGCTAGTGCAATGATTGTTAAAGCATTAAAAGACTTTATGTAAAAGGGATTAATGAGAGGAAAGGAATACCATGAATATAATTCATATGGTTAAACAATGGGTAAATTACCATGAGGAAAAACAGCATAAATATGGAACGATTGTTTTAGTATTATTAGGGTTAGCTTTTGTATTAGCCGATTGGTCTTTATATTATTTCTCTTTTGCAGAATTTATTATCATGGCAATCCTACCGATTCTTTTTGTTGTTGGTCAATTGAGATTAAGTAAGTGCCAGATTCAAACTATTTCTTTAATAATAGGATTAATAGTTTTTCATGCTTTTTTACGAGATTTTTTAAATATAGAGCCTTATTTTTATCGTACAACACTACAAGCTAGTATTAAGCTAATTTTTTATCTTTTTGTAGTGACATTTTTCTACAATTATATAAAAAGAAATAGCTTTGAAGAAAGATTTTTAATTATAAACAATATATTAGCTATATTAGTGATTACGGTTGGTCTATATATAGTCTTTTCAATATACAATAACCATGAGTACCCATATCGTTTTTTTTGGAGTTTTACTCGAGATGATTATAGAAGCTATTATTTCAGTGGGAATTCTGACTTTATTAGAATGAGAAGTATCTTTTCTGAACCAGCTCACTTAGGGCACTATTTATTAATTGTACTAACTGCTAATTTATCATTTTTCAAAGTAACTTTGAAAAATGTTCCTATTATTATCATATTATGTTTAGGAGTTTTTTTAACATTTAGCTATAGTATGGTCATTACGTTATTCATAATTTTATCTATATTTTTACTCAAAAATAATAATATAGGAAACTTAAACAAGGTGTATCTGCTTATATCTATACTGACTATTTCAGTTGTGCTGTTCATTTTTAGAGACTATATATATGAAACATTCATCCAAAGAACTATTAATATTATTTCTGGCACAGATGGATCAGCTTATATTCGATTAGTTCAAAGTTGGATGTATGTCGAGAGAGACAAATGGTGGATAGGGAATGGCATCAATCATACACCAGTCATTACTAATAACTTTGCCTACATGCTATCTGATTTAGGTTTATTCGGATTAATTCCATTTATTATTCTCAATGTATGGATCTTTAAAAATTCAGTTATACTGGGAACATTGTTTTTAATGCTTAATATCAGTAGAGGCAGTTATTTAGGTCCAAGTTTCTGGTTCTTACTTCTTTTCATTTTAATATATATGAATGGAAAGAAAGATACTGATATAAAAAATGCTAGGAGGTCCCCTCATGAAAAAATCGAGCGGGTTTAATAATACAAAAAAGCTATTTATAGTAATTACTGATGTGGTGTTATTTCATTTGTCTTTCGTACTATCCTTTTTAGTACGTTATGATTGGAACATCCCTCAGTTTAACTACATTGCGTATGAAAGTGCACGACCTTTTATATTTCTCGCATTTATATTTTTAAATATAATGTTTGGAAATTATGTGATGTATAATAAACAAAGAACTGATTTCGTCTACTTGACCATTATAGTACAGTTCTTCATGAGCATTTTAATAATGGCTATGACTTTCTTCGGTAGATTGTTTACTTTTCCGAGAACTATTATATTAATAAGCTTTATCATAAGTAGCGTTTTATTGACTATATGGAGATTGATAGTGTTTCAATTGTATCTTAAAGTTGATGGAACTAAGAATGTGCTGGTGATTGGTGATGAAATAAGCTGTAAAAGAGCTATATTTAATATAAATCAAGCTAAAAATAATCGACATAAGGTTACTGCTGTTGCTTTAGATAATTATTTTGAAAATGTTCAATCTTCGATTAATCATGTTGATATTATTTATATAGCCAAGCATATAGATGAGAAGGTTCGAACAGAAATTTATGAGCTTGTAATTAGGAACAATAAGCAACTATTTCTATCTACTTCTTTTGAGAATTTAGTATTAATAAATCCAAATATTATGAATATTGAAGATGAAAGTATTATTGAAATAAACGAATTCAAAATTTCACCTGAAGAAGACTTGATCAAGCGTATAATAGATTTCTTGATTTCTTTAGCGATGATTATTGTAACATCACCTATTATGATTATTACATCGATCATAATTAAACTTACTTCAAAAGGTCCTATACTATATAAACAAGTTAGAATAACTAAAAATCAAAGAGAGTTTAATATTTTGAAATTCCGAACAATGAGTACAACAGCAGAAAGAGATTCTGGTCCAGTCTTAGCATCAGCAAATGACACACGTGTGACGATGGTAGGTAAGTATTTAAGGTCTTTAAGAATAGACGAACTGCCTCAACTCTTTAACGTACTAAAGGGTGACATGTCTTTAGTTGGGCCAAGACCGGAACGTCCATTTTTCGTAGAACAATTCGTCAATGAAAACAAGTATTATGATCTCAGACACAATATTCGAGCAGGAATTACTGGTTTTGCTCAGGTATACGGTAAGTATGCAAGTGATTTTAACAGTAAACTCAATTTTGATTTATTATATATACAAAAGTATTCATTGCTTTTTGATGTTAAAATAATGCTTCAAACAATTAAAATTTTATTTGATAAAGTTTCTTCACAAGGGGTAGACGAAGAAGAACTAGTGAATTTAAAGACAGAACCTCTTCCTGATGATATCAAGATACTAAAATAATTTAGAATTAATATAAAGAGAGAAGAATTAAAATGACTAAGAACTTAGTTTCAATCATAACTCCTGTCTATAATGCTGAAAAATATTTAGGTGAAACAATAAGCTCAGTATTAGCACAAACGTATAAAAATTTTGAATATATCTTAGTTGATGATTGCTCTACTGATGCTAGTGCAAAAATTATAAATAACTTTGCTCTGAAAGATAATCGCGTTAAGTATGTGAAATTAGAAAGAAACAGTGGAGCTGCTGTAGCGAGAAATACGGGTTTAGAAAAGGCACAAGGAGCTTTTATTGCTTTTATAGATAGTGATGATAAATGGTATAATTCAAAATTAGAAAAACAAGTAAAATTTATGACAAAAAACACTCTGGGGTTTACTTATACTAAATTTGATTTGATAAACGAAGATGGGTCCTTAAAAAAAGCTGATGTACAATTGCCTAAAAAACTAAATTATACCGGGCTCTTAAAAAACACTGCCATTGCATGCAGTACAGTTATGATAGATAAACGTATTATTGGTGAATTTAAAATGCCTCTTGTACGTAAAGGACAGGACACTGCGACGTGGCTAAAAATATTAAGGAGTCACGAATATGCTTACCTACTTGATGACGTTTTAAATCAATATAGAAGTGTACCATCCTCATTATCTAGTAATAGAATACAAGCATTAAAAAGAACATGGAATACCTATAGAAACTTAGAAAATCTACCTTTGCATAAAGCTTTATATTATTTTGGTTTTTATGTGATGAATGCAGTATTAAGAAGAGTTTAGTTCGAAAGGAATGATTTAGTGAAGGTTCTTCATATTAATTCTAATTATTTAACATCTAAATTACATGAAAGTTTACTGGAAAAACTGGAATCAAAAGATATCACTAATACAGTTTTTATGCCAATGAAGTTCGAAAAAAATGAAGAAATTAAATTTGACTCCAAATATAATGTATATAATCCGGTTGCATTTAAGCATATTGATCGATACTTTTTTATGTGGAAGCAAAGGAAAATACTTCATCAATTACTTCAGACTCTAAACCCTAAAGATTATCACATGACCCATGCACATACACTATTTACTGATGGGAATATTGCGTATCAATTAAAATTAAAATATAATGTTCCATACGTAGTCACAGTTAGAGGGTATACGGATTTAGATGGATTTTTTAAATTAAGATTAAATCTTAGGCGCAGAGGCAGAAAGATATTGGAGAATGCTAAACACATTATATTTCTTTCGGAAACTCAAAGGTTAGAACTACTAGAAAAATATATTAACAATACTCGCTTAAAAGAGTATATTTTAAAAAACTCATCCATCATTCCAAACGGAATTGATGAATTTTGGTTTACTAATGAAGGGAATCAAAAAAGTTTAAATACAGATAGCAAGATTAACTTAATATCTGTAGGAGAAGTACAAAAGCGTAAGAATCAATTGACTACTATTAAAGTAGCAGAGCATTTGAAAAATGAATTTGACATGGATGTCACACTCACACTTGTTGGAAAGTTTCGTGATAAAGAGTACGCTAAAGAACTTCAAAAGGACTACGCAATAAAGATAAACTTACATGAATTCGTTCCGATGGAGAATCTTATAGATCTTTATAGGGATAATGATATATTTATATTACCTTCATATCAGGAGACTTTTGGATTAGTTTACCCTGAGGCTATGAGTCAAGGACTACCCATTATTTACACTAAAGACCAAGGCTTTTATAGACAGTTTAAAGAAGGTCATGTCGGATATGGGGTTAACCCTACAGATGTTAGTGGTATTGCTGCTAAAGTAGTGAAAATAATGAAGGAATATGATGAACTATCCCATAATGCTTTGAAGGCATACAAAAAATTTGACTGGAATAATATTTCTAGAGAAATTAAATCTATTTACAAAAATATTTGATATAAGGAAGATGACTAGTGAGACATACACATAAATGTCCTCGGGTACTGCATATAATGAGTGGATATGGCGGAGGAATTTCTGCTTTTATAGCTAATAAAGCTCAAGCTTTTGCAGATCAAGATGTACCATTTGACGTCATCACATTTGATGATACTAGCTCTGATTTCGAACGATTGATTGAAGAGACAGGTGGAAAAGTTTATAAAATAACTAATCCTAAAGAAAAAGGATCAAAATTTTTTTACAATGAAGTAAACAGTATAATGAATAAGTTGCCAGAAGACACTTTAATTCATTCTCATGTTTATGGAATAAAAGCCATTCCTTTTTACCTTATAGCTAAAAAGAATAAACTACACCGGTTCGTTATTCATGCACATACTGCTGCTCCTCAATTAAAAAACAATTTCTTACAAGAGAAATTAAAAAAATGGGTCAATCGCTCGCTTTCAAAAGAGAAACTATCATGTGGTATAAAAGCTTCAATTAATATCTTTGGGGAAAAAGAAGCTTTGAAAAACGACATTGTTCATATACCTAATAGCATTAATTATGAAGAGTTCAGTTATAAAAGAGATAGTAAGCAACTAAAAAAAGACATTTTAGGTATTGATGATAACCGTTTAGTTATAGGTAGCATTGCAAGGTTTAGAGAATTAAAAAATCATAAATTTATGGTAGAAATAATAAAAGATTTGAAAGAGTCAAATATAGATTTTGTATGGTTTTTTGCCGGAGAAGGATTGTTAAAAAACGAAATTGAACAACGTGTTAAAGATTTAAAACTTGAAAAAAATGTTATTTTTTTAGGTTATAGAGATGATATACCGAATCTTTTTGAAATGATGGATATATTTGTATTACCATCATTGAATGAAGGACTACCAACAGTAGTAATAGAAGCTCAAGCTGCTTCTACTACTTCCTTACTATCAGATACTATAACTAAAGAATGTGATTTAGGTTTAGGGTTAGTAAACTACCTTTCCATACAGGATAAAAAGCAATGGGTAGAGAGCATAAAAAGTTTTAGACCTGTTAATATAGAAAGTAGTACTATTGAAAAAAGACTGATTGAAGGAAAGTTTACAAATGATACATCCGCAAGCCTATATAATAAATTTTTAAATAAGGAAGTAAAAAGATATATGATTAAGAGCCTGGAGAAAGAGTAAATGACATGGATAAAAGGAGAAACTAAATGGATAAGCTATATTTAATGTCTAAAAAAAAAAATAATAGTTTTAAGAATATTTTAAAGACGAATGACATTTATCTACATTACAATGATTTGCAAGTCTCACATTTCTTTAACGGTGATTCAAAAATTATTATATTAGGTCATGCAGTACATTGTAAAAATGTAGACTTAGATTTAATCGATATTTGTAAAGAAATGTCTGAAATGAATACTCTCTCCGAAGTAATTGAATACAGTGATTATTTAGTAGGAAGATATATAATAATTAGGAGTTATGAAAATTCTACGCAGATCCTACCAGACGCAACGTGTACCATTCCGGTAAACTTCTATTCCGATGAACAAGATTTATATATTTCGTCTACTACTCATTTAATTGGAAAATTGACTAATACACTTTTGTCTGAAGAATCTCTAGAAATAAAAAGTAAGGCGGAAGAGCAACACCCTCTTCCTTATAATATAACGATGTACAATAATGTTAAGACATTGATTCCAAACCATTTATTAAATGTAAATAAAATGGAGATGTTTAGATATTATCCAAATGAAAAGCAGTCTGAAAAAAGTTTTGATTTTGTTCTAGATGAAACAATAAATGTAATGGACAATCTAACTGAAAGATTTGTGAAAGAGTACAAATTTTCCTTACCTATCACATCGGGTTTAGATAGTAGATTGTTGCTAGCCTTAATGAAAGACCATATGTCTGATATACCGTTATATACTTTTTATGATAAAGGCGATGAAGAGAACTGGGACTTAGTAGTACCAAAACAAATGTCAGAAAAATTAAATTTAGAACACCATGCTATTGAACGTATCCCAATTGAAAAGACCGCTTTAAGTAAACTGACAAAAATTTTAGATCATCAGCAGAATGAAAGAATTCTCGAAAATGGATTTTCATTATCCGAATCCTCTCTATCACATAGGCACTTCTTAGCAGGTGATATAATTCCAATTGTGAAAAGTAACTTTGGGAAAAATTATTCAGAAAAATTGGCGACATTATTTTATTTAAACACTAAAACACATAATTATTCTAAGAATAACAAAAAGCATATAAAAAAGTGGATAAAAGATGCTGAAAATGATTATAATGTGTCTAAATTTGATTTATTTTTCTGGGAGTATAGATTTGGACGTTGGCTGCCTAAAAATGCTAATAATTATGACGTATTTTCAAATCCATTTTATATCTTTAATTGCCGTTATCTAATTAAATTATGGATAAGTATTTCTAGAGAGGAGCGAACTAGTCGTTCTTTTCATAAAGAGATTATTGAAAAAAAATGGCCGGAACTACTTGAATTTCCGTTCAATCCTGGTAACAAACTGGGCAGAATTTTTAGTAAAAATCAATATAGTTATTACGTAGCCAGCTTAGCAAAGTATAATATCAATCGATTTAGATAGTAGAATTAATTACCGTTTTAATCTAAGGGAGATTATAATATTGTTTAAAAATATTTTAAGAGTGACTATAGCTAATATAGCTAATTTTGGAAGTAGTTTTATCGTAGGATTTATATTGCCTGCGGTGTTATCTGTGGCTGCTTATGGTCACTACAAAGAATATACCCTCTATTTAAGCTTTGTTTATTTGTTTAATCTAGGATTTAATGATGGAATATACATTAAATATGGAGGGGTAGATGCGGACAAAGTTAATAGGGAAGAAGTGCATTCTGAGCATAATTTTATCAGGGTGTTTCAGATTATAATCTTTTTACCAATGATTATATATGGACTGATCATGCAAGATTATATTATTGCATTTTTTGCCTGTTCAACACTGTTTATTACTATAAAAACCTATCATCAAAACTTTTCCCAAGCAGTCGGGAATTTCAAAGTGTTTGCGAATGGAAATATTTATAAAAGTATATTTTATGTAGGCTTCCTCTTGTTTGGAATATTTGTATTAAGATCTGAAAACTATCTCGTCTACATATTCATGAGCGTCTTGAGTTTCCTTCTTGTGTTGTTATATTATGAGTACGTATTTTATAAAGAATATGGATTTAGTTCAACTTGGAATTTCAAAAATAAATTTTCAATATTTAAAGTAGGCTTTTTCATCTTAATTGCTAACATGTCTCTAACTTTTGTTGGAAATGTTGGGAGTTTGGTGGTTAATTTTGGTTTTAGCATTGAAGAGTTCGCTCAGTATTCCTTTCAAAGTTCAATTTTAAATGTAATTTTACTCATAGTTAATGCTGTCGGAATGGTCTTTTATAATATAATTTCCAAAAAAGAAGATAGAGATATGTTACGCTTGACAAAGCGTATTTCTATTTTTTTAGGTGTGTTTGGAGGACTAGGTTTCTTTGTATTTAAAGGAATAATAGAATTCTTTCTGACTGACTATATAGACTCTTTATCATTATTATCAGTGACATTTATAGCGATTCCTTATATTATGGTATCTAAAATATTGATTGCCAATCTATATAGATCTCGACGAAGCGAAATGAAATATTTTAAAGACAGTCTCATCTTTGCTGCATCCTCATTTGCTCTAGTTGGACTAGTCTATCTGATCACTCAAAATTTATTAGCTATAGCATTTGCCACTACTTTTTGTTACATTTTTTGGTTTATCTATGCGACTAGGGTAGAATATAGTTACTTAAAAAGTTCTAATAAAGAACTACTTTTATTAGCAAGTCATTTAATTGTGTTTTATATTACTGCAACATCATTTAATATACTATTAGGATTTTTAATTTACTTTGTATATATTGTTTTGGTATCCTTAGCTTTTAATAAAGAATTAAAAGATTTAATCAAATTTGCGAAAAAATAATAGAGGAGTAAATAATGGACATTAAAACATTTATCTTAGAATTATGGGATTTAATAAAAAAAGAAAAATGGTTAATCACATTAATCACAGTCATCATTTCAGTTTTGTCTGTAGCAGTATTGTTTATTATGGAATCTGATTTTCAGAGTACAGAAGAAGGTAATGAAGATGAAGTAATTACTACTCCTGCAAGGTTTGATATTTATTTAGAGCAAGAATTACAAGGTGCTTTCACCAATTCTTATCTTCTTGAAATTATGTTGACTCAAGAAGAAGTTATCCGTGAAATTGAAAATATGACACAAGTAGATATCGTAACAGTTTTAGAAGAATTTGCTGAAGAAAATGATACAATATATACTCCTGAGGACCCCATTAACATCGAAAGAAATACTTCAAGCAATTTAATGGAGATCACTGTTAACATAGGATCAGATGAAGAAAATCTAGCAGTAGCTGATGCTTACACAGAGTGGTTAGGAGACAATGAAGTAGAGTTTTTTAGTAATAAAGATGTCTATATACTTTCATACCCAGCTTTCATTGAAGAGGATGACTTATCTTTGACTGTTGGTCAAATATCTATGCGAAATGTTATAATTCAAGCAATTATGAGCATAGTCATTGGATTTGGTATTGGGATATTTTTAGCTGTATTAAAAGTCTTGCTAAGCAATAAAATTCATTACGGATTTACCTATGGATGGGCAAGCGACGAAATTTATATGAAAGAAGATAGCGGGGCTTCAATTGATAAAGTTGCATTTGATATTCTAAACAGCGACTTTGATTCTCTGGTGGTATTGTCGGAAAATGATTTAGATCAGACTTTAAAGGATAAAATAGTAGAATACGATTCAAAAAATGTAAAAATTGCAAAACAAATTTCAGAGTTACCTATTAGTGAACAGTACAATGAATTTGTGTTTTTAGTTAAGAGAAATGAAACGACTAAAGATTGGTATCATTCCCAAAGAAAAGACTTGAAATTGTATCCTAATGTTAGGGTGAAAATCGTTGAGATATAACGATATGTTGACTGAGGTGTCGTATGAAAAAATTAACTTACTTGCTAGTAGCATCCGTTTTTTTAGGTGCACATATTTTAGCAATTGATATAGGTATTGCGAAGGTTTCAATGTACCGGATTATGTTATTCACTATATTTGGGTTAGGGACACTTCTAATGTTCCAAAATCATTCTATACTTGAAAGTACGTTTCAAAGGCAAAGACTTCAGTACCGTTTTATATATCTATTTTGGCTATTTTCAGCTGTCATCTCGATATTATGGGTTAGCGATATTTCGAGGTGGGTAAACGGTATATTCTTCGTAGGTTGTGGAGTGTTCTCAATCTTCATTATAAGTTCATTTGCTAAAACCGAGAGTGACATTAAACGGTTGTTTCTGATAGTTTTCTTAATGATAGTGTTGCACCAACTTATTGGAATTTATGAAATTGCGACCAATCATTATATGTGGGCAAGGTTAAGTAGCAATCGAGCAGCTCAGTTTGCATCTAGCTGGAGAAGAAGATTACCTTATTCGACTTTTGCCAATATTAATGACTATTCTACAGTCATTTTTGCCATTATACCTTTCTCTTGTATATTCTTTAAGCTTTCCAAAAGTAATTGGCTTAAACTCACAAGCATATTTTCAATTTTAGCAACCATACTCTTATTATATCGAACAGGTTCTAGAGGTAATCAATTAGCTTTCATTGTATTTATACTTACAATTGTTTGTTTAAAAGTATTAAATCGAAGGGTAATCACTTACTTAGTTTATGCTACTTTAACACTAAGTTCAGTAGGAATTATTGTCTTTTTTGCTTTTTCGTCTGTTCGTCAAGCCATATATGGCGAGCTGCAAGCTTTTATCAGCCACGGAGGATCGAATCTCTATAGAATAAATATGATAATAAATGGATTTATTTATGTTATAAAACATTTTGGTCTCGGAGTAGGTGCTGGTAATGTCGAGCATTGGTTAACACATTATCCTGTACTTGAAGTAGATGCACCGAATATTCACAATTGGTTTATGGATATTTTGACAGGGTACGGGTTAATTACATTTATATTATATATCATCATGTATATTTATATTCTCAGACAATTATATGTATCTCATAAATACAGTAAGAATCCTTTTGTAAAAACTGCTTCATTATATTTATTTGCCTATGTAGTGAGTTTCATATTCTCATCTCTATCGTCTGCATCAAATATAATTATAGAATGGCAATGGGTTTATTGGGGTGTCATTATAGCTTATGTGCAGTATACAGAGACAGCTGAGAGTAATATAATATCAGAGAAATGTATGAATCAGGATAGTACAAAAATCCCAAATAAAACAATTCACTCTTTGTACTAATACAATAGACCTTTTGTAAGGTGTCAACCCTGTGTCAAGGGCAGTATAAAATTGTAGTTTTGTGACAGAATAAAAATGTAAGTTTTGGACAGTCTAGTTTAGCTCTTTATTTATGTTTTGCCTTTCATACGATAAGATTTACCGGTAATCTTGAAGACTTTTACATGATGAACGAGGCGATCAAGAATGGCAGCAGCTATTTCAGTGTTTTGAAATAGCTCGCACTACCGAGACAAGATGATATTCGTTGTAATTAATGTAGGTTTCTGTTCGTATCGCATCGTTAAGAGCTGAAAGAAGAGGTTGGCTTCAACCTTCTGAATCGGCAGATACCCTATTTCATCAATGATTAAAAGGTCATACCGAGCGTATCTTCTAAGGATACGATCGACTGTCCCTTTCTCAAATGCAGAGCGTAGACGTAAAAGTAATTCATGACAACTAATAAAGAGCGTGCGGTATCCTTGATGACAAGCCTCAATACCTAAGGCGATAACGAGATGCGTTTTTCCTACACCAGGATTTCCTATGAAAACTAAGTTTTCTTTTTTCTCCATGAAGTGTAGAAAAGCATTCTATACCGATAAAAAAGAGGCGAAAAAAGCAATGTGATCCAGCAGACGTGAATACACTGCTGGATCACATTGCTTTTTTTCTTGTCAAATGTCTCCAGCAAAGGTAAAATAAGGAAACGTATACAAATCTGACAGAAAGAAAGAGAGAAAAGGCG
>NZ_BAAGIR010000019.1:0-27291 GCF_054658155.1 Alkalibacterium sp. m-11 | reverse complement strand
AAAAGTCAAGTAATAAGCATAAAAATGTGAAAAAATTTAAAAAAAGAAAATAAGTGGAGGGAAAACTCAAAAGAGAAAACCCTAAATCCACTTATATAGAGCATCTATAGTTTCCTAGGTGTCTCTTATAATAAAAGGAGGAATCGAGTGAAAAAACTACTCAAGTATATTGGTATACTTTTAGGCATCATTTTATTTATCTGGTTTATTCTATTCCTTTTTCCGCTGACTTCAGATAGTGAACGAGCATTTTTTGAAGGAGATGAAGGCACATTAGTCATTGCTCATCGTGGAGGACTGGATCATGCCCCTGAAAATACGCTGGAGGCATTCAGTTATGCCCGAACCATAGGTGTAGATATCCTAGAGTATGACGTTTTCATAACTGCAGATGGCGAACTGGTGGCTATTCACGACGAGACAGTCGACCGTACAACAGAAGGAACAGGCCGTGTGAATGAGATGACTCTGGAAGAAATTCAGTCCCTGGATGCAGGCTACCACTTTCAAAATGAGTCGGGGGAGTATGAATATAGAAATACTGGAGTATATATTCCGACAGTAGAAGAAGTATTCCAGGAGTTCAGCAATGTGAGACAGCTGATTGAACTGAAAGCAACGAATGATCCAAAGCACTATGAAGAAATGATCCAGGAAATGTGGCGACTGATCGAAGAATATGATATGCATGAGACGGTTCTGATAGCTAGTTTTGACCACGAAATCAATCTAAGATTTAATGAAGTAGCTGACGGGTTAGTGGCTATCGGTGCAGGCGAGAAGGAAACGCGCCAGTTTGTTACTCTGCATAAGGCTTTTCTGAATCTGGTCTATCAGCCAACAGCGGATGCTTTTCAGCTACCTGTCGAACAGGAAGGTTTTAACCTTGCTGATTGGAAACTGATCAGAGGAGCCGAAAACAGAGGGATGGATGTCTACTACTGGACAATCAACGATGAAGCCACTATGAGAGATCTGATTGATCTTGGTGCACATGGCATCATGACAGATGATCCTGAATTACTGATCGATATTTTAAATGAAGATTGACATTAATCGTCTTGAAAGGATTGACTTATGAAGATTACACTATTTGAAACAAGTGACATACACGGCTACCTTTTCCCAACGGACTATCAGTCACGACGTCATGAAGCGACTTACGGACTGTTCAAGATTGCCTCACTACTTAAAAGTGAACGTGAGAAACTTAATGGACCGAGTATTACGATTGAAAATGGGGATCTGATACAGGGTTCGCCTTTTACACATTATGTGGTAAAGGAAAAGAAAGAAGCGACTGTGGTGATGGAAGCGGCCAACGCCTGTGGATTTGACATAGGAGTCATTGGAAACCATGAATTCAATTATGGTCTGGACTATCTGAACAGTGCGGTCAGGAGTGCAGACTATCCTATACTTAGCGCAAATATCCTTAACGATAATGGCGAACCGGCTTTTGGTCAGGCGTATAAAATTATCGAAAAAGAAGGCGTTAAAATAGCCATACTTGGACTGACCACCCCTTATATCCCTAACTGGGAACACCCTGAGAACTACGAAGGCCTTACATTTGTTTCTGCAGTTGAGAGTGCGAAGAAATATGTGCCTTATTTAAAAGAGCAGGCCGACGTTGTAGTCGTAAGTTATCATGGCGGTTTTGAAAAAGACCTGGAGACAGGAGAAGAGACGGAAATACAGACCGGAGAGAATGAAGGCTATGCTTTGCTGCATGACGTAGAAGGAATAGATGTGTTGCTCAGCGGACACCAGCATAGGGTCATTGCTCAGAAAGTGGGGCAGACCGCAGTCGTTATGCCCGGGGATAAAGGAAGATATTTAGGAAAAGTGACATTGGACATTGAAGAAGCTGACGGACAGTACACCCTGATCGATGCCATACCTGAACTTCTGTCGACGGAACAGGTGGATGTAGATGAATCGACCGCTGATGCGTTCAGATCAGTAAATGAAGAGGTAGAAGCATGGCTTGATCAGCCAATCGGAAAAGTCGAAGGAGATATGACGATTTCGGACGTGGAAGCCGCTCGCCGTATAGAACATCCTTATGTGGAATTTGTAAATAAGGTTCAGATGTATTATGCGGAATGTGACATTTCAGGTACGGCTCTTTTCAATAACCAAGCTAGAGGATTCAAAAGAGAAGTAACGATGCGAGATGTCGTCCTGAATTACATTTATCCGAACACGCTGGCTGTACTGAAAGTAAGTGGAAAAGATCTGAAAGCGGCACTAGAGCGGTCGGCAACTTACTTTGAACTGGATGAAACCGGGGACATCATCGTCAATCCGTCATTTATGACACCGAAACCCCAAATGTACAACTATGATATGTACGAGGGCATTGAGTATACGATCGATGTGGCAATGCCTCAAGGGGAACGGATCGTTGAATTTTCCTATGAAGGGAAAGACATCATACCTGAAGACAGCCTGGAGATCGTTATTAATCAGTACCGAGCTGTAGGCGGAGGCGATTACGACATGTTTGATGCCTCTAAAATCATCCGCGAGGTCACGATCCCTATGAATGAGCTGATGGGAGACTACTTCAGTCAGTTTTCACCAATCAAGGCAGAAGCCAACCGCAACTTCAAAGTAACCGCATCAAAGTAATCAGAAAGTAAAAAAGACACGAGACGAGTCAGGTCCTGATTTAACAAAGGAAATGACCGTTACCGTGTCTTTTTTTACTTAAAATATCTGTAGTCTACATCTGATCCTTGTTGAACTGGTCTTCAATTGTATCAGGTTCAACATGAACATCAGTATGCATGATATCATATTTTTCATACAGCACTTCCTCAATCATTTCAGTCACATCATGTCCCTCCTGAACGGTCATCATCCCGTCCACCAGGATCGTCACATCGACATAGGTATTAGCCCCGTACATCCGTGCTTTAATTGTCGCAACTTCTTTCACATGAGGCAGAAGAAGAATCTCATTTTTATATTCCGTCAGATGTTTATCTTTGAACCCGTCAGATAAGGAAAAGCTGCTGTCCTTGAATACTTCTACACCTGTTTTGATGATGATGAGTGATACGATGACAGCCATTACTCCGTCAAGCCAGCCCCAGCCGAACGAAGCTCCTGTGATGGCAATGGCGGTAGCTGAACTGGTCAGGCTGTCTGCCAAGTTATCTTTGGAGACAGCTTTAAGGCCTGCACTGTTAGCTTTATTTGCCAGAGACAGATTGAATCTGTAAAGGAGATACAATACAATCGCACTTGCGACAGATACAATGGCAGCTGACTGATCTGGAGGCGTGATTTCTCCACTGATTATTCTTACAATACTGCTCTGAAGGACTTGAAACCCGACAAACAGCATAATGAAGGAAGTGATCAGACTGGCGATCGGTTCAGCTTTCCAGTGCCCATAAGGATGATCGGAATCGGCTGGTTTTCGTGCAGTCTTGAGTCCTATTAGGACAGTTACTGAAGAGACGACATCGGTAAGGTTATTGAACCCATCAGCTGAGAGAGAGGCGGCATTCAGAAAATAACCGAGCAGAACTTTTACCAGAGCTAGAATGATATACACACTGATGCTTACTCGAGCTCCGCGTTCGGCAAGTTTTACTCTATTGTATTTATTGGGCATATTTTGTTCCTCCATCTTTTTAAACAGATCCTACTTATAGTATATAATGGTTCGGAACTTTTCAACAACAGGAGCTTCCTTTTTAACAATTACTTATTTTTTAGGACGGACGAGAAACCACACTATTTAAATTTAAAAATAGGTATAGAGTAATGTGAAAAAGGATGATCTCTTTTTCCAAAAAATGTGGAGATTATTGTAAACTGACTGGAGAATGGTCAGCTGGATTAGTATAAGGGAATAGGAAGTGAATGTCTTTTAGTTGAAGGGTTATGGTCCACTGAGATGGAAATATAAGTTGAGTGGTGAGTAGTTGAGGGATTAGTGCCCACTGAGATGGAAAAATAAGTTGAGAGGTGAGTAGTTGAGGGATTAGTGCCCACTGAGATGGAAAAATAAGTTGAGAGGTCCATAGTTGAGGGATTAGTACCCACTGAGATGGAAATATAAGTTGAGTGGTCAGTAGTTGAAGGGTTATGGCCCACTGAGATGGAAAAACCAAGTGAGTGGTCAATCTGACACACAACCAAGAAAGAACGCAATCTGGCAACCGCCAGCGGCTGGCAATATAATCGAACAAAAAACCCTTTATTAGTCAGATGACAAGCTAGTTGTCTATAACTAATAAAGGGTCGAATGATTTAACGATTACTTTAACCAGGCGATACTACCATTCGTTGATCGACTGGCGTTCACCTTTAAAGTTGTTTTTCTTCTGGTGACGTGAAGCCAGAACAGATTCCACATCATCTACTGTGACACCGGATTGATGGAGAAGGACACCTAAATGATACAGCACGTCGGCCGCCTCATTCCTGATTTCTTCCTTATCTTCATTCTTGGCACCGATGACTAGTTCAAAGGATTCCTCTCCGAACTTTTTACTGATCTTATCAATACCCTCGTTGAGAAGATAATGTGTATAAGATTTTTCATCAGAAGATGTCGCACGATTTTTTACCATGGCTTCAATATCCCGTAAGGAGAAGGAAGACGCAAGGTTGAAACAGCTGTCGCTGCCTGTATGACAAGTAGGGCCAGCTGGATCGACCATAATTAGAAGAGCATCATCATCACAATCCAGATACATGTCAGTGATGTACTGCATATTCCCACTGGATTCGCCTTTTTTCCACAGTCTATCTTTTGAACGGGAGAAGAACCAGACGACTTTTTCCTTCTTAGTGAGTTCAAACGCTTCTTCGTTCATATAGCCCATCATACGGACTTCTTTCGTGATATGATGCTGTAGGATAACCGGTAGCAATCCTTTTGAAAAGTCAGGTTTAAGTGTAGTGTAATCAGACATGTCTTACAGGCACTCCTTTCGAATCGCATAGATCTTTCACTTGCTGAATGGATACATCCTGGTCATGGAAAATGGAGGCAGCCAGTCCAGCTGACACATCTGTCTCCAGGAAAAGAGAGATGAAATCTTCGGCACTGCCGGCACCGCCAGAAGCGATAATTGGAATGGTGACTTCTTTCTGAATGATGGAAAGAAGTTTGTGATCAAAGCCGTTCTGCATGCCGTCGTAGTCCATACTTGTGACCAGCAGTTCGCCAGCTCCACGACGTTCGACTTCTTTAATCCAGTCAATTGTCCGGATATCCGTACGCTGCTTGCCGCCATGAGTGTAGCAGAACCAGTCCTGCTTATCTTCTTCCCATTTCGCATCGATGGCAATACAGATGCATTGGGCACCGAATTTTTCGCTTGTTTCATTGATCAGATCCGGATTTTTAAGCGCGGCCGAGTTCAGACTGACTTTATCTGCACCGGCGTTCAGTACAGCAGAAATGTCTTCGATGGACTTCAGTCCGCCTCCGATTGTCATAGGGATGAACAGTTCTTTTGCCGTTTTACTGATAACATCGAGCATTAATGCATTACCGGTCTGAGTTGCTGAAATATCAAGAAAGACAAGCTCGTCGGCACCGAGCGCATTGTATCGTTTCGCCAATTCAACAGGATCGCCGATTTCCCGCAGTCCTTTAAACTGGATTCCTTTAACGACCACACCATCTTTTACATCCAGACAGGGGATGATTCGTTTCTTTATCATTTAATTGATGCCCTCCCAGAATGTAGTCGTATTAGCTGCTTTTCCAACGATCGCAGCTTTGACACCTGCTTCTTCAAGCTGGTTCATATCTTCAAGACTTCTGATCCCTCCAGAAGCAGTGACTGGGTGAGGGGTTGTTTCGACTAATGCTTTTGTCAGTTCAAAGTTAGGTCCCTGCATTTTTCCATCTTTTGAGATGTCAGTATAAATGATTCCGCCTAGTTTCAAGGAAGCCGTTTCCTCAGCTACATCAAAAATCGTACGGTCCATCGCCTCAGTCCAGCCATTGACAGCCACCTGATCTTTCTTGGCATCCAGGCCGAGATAAATTTTCCCTGGATATTGTTCAGTCATTGTTTTGAGCCACTCAGTATCTTGAAGCCCACGGGTACCCACTATGACATAAGAAGCCCCGTTTTTTAAATAATAATCGATTGTTTCCTGTTTACGAATGCCGCCACCGATTTCAACAGGGCGTTCGCTCGTTTGAATCAGATCTTTAATAAAAGCTTCCTCTGCAGGTTTCTGATGAAGGGCACCCATCAGATCGACAATATGAATCCGTTTCACCTGCTCGAACTGATTGTAGAAGGCGATGGCTTCCTGAGGGGTACGAGTCATGACTTCTTTCGTCCCGTAGTCTCCTTCAGTCAGTCGGACACTTTCGTTATCGATCAGATCAATCGCCGGCCATAATTCTATCATTTGATGTACCCGCCTTTCAGTGCCTGATCAAGAATCTGAAGACCCTTGTCGCCACTTTTTTCCGGATGGAACTGAATGCCGATGATGTTGTCTTTCTGAACAATAGCTACCACATCGTCCTCATAAGTCGCTTTTGCCACGACATTTTCTTCCGTATGGACTTTATATGAATGTATGAAATAGACGTCTTCATTCAGAGAAGCATTTGGCGCATCCAGTTTATTCCAGCCCAAGTGAGGAACAGGCAGCTTGCAGGTCATCTTCTTGACTTGGCCAGGAAGAAAATTCAACCCGTTGACATTTCCTTCTTCACTGTGTTCGAAAAGCAGCTGCATGCCTAAGCAGATACCGATAAACGGCTTGGTTTCCTTCAATTTTTTCAGCTCAGGAATCAGATCGAGTTCATTTAAACGGGTCATGGCATCTTTGAAATGACCGACACCGGGAAGGATGATCTGGTCAGCCTGTTCCAGCTCTTCAACATCGTGAGTAACTTTCACTTCATAGCCCAGATAAGTCAAGGCGTTAGTCAAATTGGCAATGTTTCCTAGTCCGTAATCGACGATCGCGATCATGCTTCGATCACTCCTTTCGAAGAAGGCAGTCTGGAAACAGAGGAGTCGCTGGCTGCCTGACGTAGAGCCTGAGCATAAGATTTGAAGAGAGACTCGATTTCATGGTGCGTATTGCCGCCTCTGATCAGATCAAGATGCGCCGTCAGACGGGCATTGATCGTCAGCGCATAAAAGAATTCCTTGACCAGCTGAACGTCGAAGGTACCAACGGTCTGGCTGGAAAAATCTGCTTCAAAGTGCAGGTAAGGACGTCCGCTGACATCAATGACTGTTCGAGTCAGTGTCTCATCCATAGGAACATAAGCCGTACCGTATCGCTGAATGGATGACTTGTCTTCCATCAGTTCAGCAATTGCCTGTCCAAGCAGGATACCGACATCTTCTGTAGTGTGGTGATCATCAACATCTGTGTCGCCATCCACTTTAAGGTCGATGACATAATGACCATGAAACGCAAACAGATCCAGCATATGGTTCAGAAAGCCGACGCCAGTATCGATATGCGACGCTTCAAGTCCCTTGCTGATAGTCAACTCGATAGAGGTTTCTTTTGTCTTGCGTTCTTTAGTTATGGTCATTGCGCTTGTCTCCATTCTTTTAAAATAGTCTGCAGATCCCTTAGCTGCTCTTCAGTAGCAATGGAATACCTGACGATCTGTCTTAATGCAGGATTGTCGGATTCTGGATACATTCTTGGTAAAAACCCGCGTTCGACAATGTGTTCACTCAAATCGACAGCTTTTTCTCCGTAGGTAAAGATGAAGTTAGTCGAACTGTCCAGGATATCGATCACATCTCCGACTTCGTCCTGGAAAATCTGTTTTAGTTTTCTGGAAAGGGTACGGTTCAATTCAATGAATTTATCCAGACGTTCAGTCTGGTTGAGAAGATAGTTGGCTACGTTAAGAGAAAATGTGTTTAACGGATAAGGGTGGGCAATTGAGTTGAGAATGCCCATCGTTTTTTCTGTAGAAATAGCGACACCTACACGCAGACCTGCCAAGCCGTAAACCTTACTCAAGGTTCTTAGACGGATGACATGATCGCCTTCAGGATAAGTTACTTGATCTTCAATAAATTCTCCATAAGCCTCATCAATAATGAAATAACCGCCAGCTTCTTTCATAAGAGCTGAAGCTTGTTCGACGAACTCTGAAGGATGAAGCGTACCGAATGGGTTATTCGGCTGTGAAAAGATAAAGACAGAAGGATTTAATTCCTTGATCTTCTTATAGACTTCTTCGTAATCGAAGGTCCAGTCGTCAAGACAGTTGATTTTTGTCAGTTTACGTCCGAACTGCTTGGCATATTCTTCATACATCACAAAGTCTGGATCCAGTACAAGAACAGGCCCGTCACCAAGAACGATCATTGCTTTCTGTATCCATTCATCAGACCCGTTTGCAAATGAAATCAGATCAGGATCAAATCCATTGTATGCTGCATAACTCTTCTGAAGTTCCACATACTCATCTTCTGCATATTGATTAAAGTGCGTGTCTACAGCGATTTTTCCTATTTCTTCTTCGCTGAGTGCGCGGTAAGGACTTTCGTTTTTATCTATTCGAATCATTTGAGATCCTCCCATCTGCTGGCTAATGAATCATAGTGAGCATTCAGTTTTTCTTCTTCGGCCATGCGCATGCCTCCCGGTGCCATGGTCATGAATGTCCCTTTTTCTAAAGCAATAATTGAGTTTGTTCTTAAGAAATCATTTACAGTCAGACCATTGCTGAATCGAGCAGTGCCTCCAGTAGGTAGAACGTGACTTGGACCGGCAATATAATCTCCAATGGCTTCAGGCGAATAGTCGCCGATAAACAAAGCACCAGCTGTGGTAACGCGGTCGACATAATCAGCTGCATCATTAGTCTGAATCGAGACATGTTCGCCTGCAATCAGATTGATGATATCGATTGTTTCGTCTCTAGATTCAGTCAGAATATTAAAGTGATGATTTGCCAGACTTTCTCTGATGATCGACTCACGAGGCTGTTTCTTAAGCCCTTTCTGAACCTGACCATAAATTTCCTGAAGTTTAGCTTCATTCTCGCTTACTAAAAATGTTCTAGCTTCAACATCGTGTTCAGCTTGAGCGAGGATGTCGAAAGATGCCCATTTTGCGTTGGTGCTTTCATCAACAGCGATGACTATTTCACTTGGGCCTGCAATTGAATCGATGCCCACATCGCCGTAGACAAGCTTCTTGGCCAAAGCAACATACTGATTGCCAGGACCAACAATTTTATCTACCTTAGGGATCGTTTCAGTTCCATATGCAAGGGCTGCAATAGCCTGTGCGCCGCCAACCTGAAAGACACGGTCAACGCCTGAAATGTGACATGCAGCAAGAATAGCTGGATGTACACCATCAGTTTGAGGCGGAGTAGTCACGATGATTTCATTTACACCAGCTACTTTCGCAAGAACAGCCGTCATTAAAACGGTAGAAAGTAAAGGCGCAGTTCCTCCAGGCACATATACACCGACACGTTTGAGAGGATGTACTTTCTGAAATAATTCCTTTCCTGCACTATCTGATAGCTTAATGGAAGACTGATAACGTCTGATATTGTCATGGGCTTCCTCCATAGCATGTCTCAAATCATCATCTATGGAAGAAACGGCTTTTTCCAGTTCAGACCGAGGAATTTCAAGCTCATCGATGTCCACGTTATCGAACTGACTGCTGTATGATTTAAGAGCACAATCTTTGTCTTTCTGAACAGACTGGATAATATCCATGACCGATTGCGTTTTCGTCCAGTCCACACTATTGATCGTTTTAAATTTATCTTTAAATGACTGAGCTGTGTACATCTAAGCACCTACTTTTTTGAATTGATTGATGATTGACTGTATTTCAGTATTCTTAGAAAAGAATGCATGCTTGTTTGAAATAAGGCGTGCATTGATGTCATCAAGACGAATCTGTTCTTCAAGACCATTGTCTCTTAGAGTCGTACCTGTCTGAACGATATCCATGATGGCATCGGCCATGTCGATTGTCGCGGCCAGCTCAACTGAACCTTTTAGATAGATTATTTTAACAGGCTGCATAATAGAATCAAAGTAATTTTGAGTAAACTGTACATATTTTGTAGCTACAACTGGATAGACATCCTTAGGTTCTTTAGCTGCCAGTGCAAAGTGGCAGTAGCCGAACGGCAGATCCATCAGATTATTGATGTGTCTGTTCTGTTCGTACAGGACATCACTTCCTGTTATGCCCAGATCAGCGACGCCTTCTTCCACATAAACTGGAACATCTTCACCTTTGACCAGAAGAAATCTCACTGAGTCGGTGTGCACAACTAATTCTCTTGACACTGATTCGAGTGCATCGCTCCAGTTGGTCATGTCGATGCTTTTTAAAAATGCTATAAAGTCTTTCAGCTGTCTTCCTTTTGATAAAGCTATAGTAATCATCTCTTGCTCCTTCACAAAACGGTTTAGTATGTTAAGTCTGTCAGGTTGATCGCCATTCCAAAGGCTTTTGTCGGACTGGAATACTGTCCGCCGGTAACGATCGGCTCTACAGTCTGATCAGTATAGAATTGCAGAAAAATCCCCTTATAGTACGATTGAGCCGGAAGTGAGAATAAGTCACTGTAAACTATCGGGATATTTTTTTCTTCCAGTGCATTACGCCAGTTGATAATTTCATTGACTGGGTCTTTCAGGTCAGGAAACTGGTCTCTGGCGAAATGGAGCTGGTCAGGAACCGGCTGGCTCATCAGTTGAACGACAGGATGAGTTTGACCTAAATACTTAGTCAGTCCATCCAGGTTACGTTCTCTCAACAGATGTCTGACTTCCGGATCTTGAAGTTCATCTTTACTCAGTAGTCTTTTTAATAGAGAATAGTGACTGATCACTGCTACTGAAACCGTCTGTTTAAGATGAGTCTGTAGATAATCAAGCAGATCTTTCATTGACGACTGCTGTGTATCGATATCTTCTGAGAAAATCTCCATTCCGAACTGCATGCGTTCCTTGTTATAGGAATAAACTGGACCGGAATAAGCTATTTTATCAGTTTTTAATTTGTATTTTTTCCGGTATCTGACTATGGCATCCGTCCAGTCGCTTCTGATTGATAGAAGGGAGTCGTTTGCCTGCCAGGTATACCGGTTAGTCATTGATTTTAAATCATCTGGTGACAAACTGTCCCAGCGAAATTCTTCGAGGATCGAGAGGTCGAGCAGGTCATAACCGAGATGGTGGAAATGATGGAGAAACTCCCATTCTTGATGTTTTTTATCCAATATATGCTGGTTATTCTGTTCGAATAGCATTAGTCGTTTCCTCATTTCTCTTTTTTTAATGATTTGATACAATAGGAGTATCTAAATCACGTAATGAAAAAATACTAACATAAAATTAGTTAATGTGAAAGCTGTTTTGTTGTCACCTATAATAAGGAGGACTTATGTTATCAGATAGTCATATACACACTCAGTACTGCCCGCACGGTTCGGATGCTGAAATGGAAGAATACGTAAAGACAGCCATCAGTAAAGGATTGAAGGAAATGACCTTTACAGAACATGCCCCTCTGGTCATCGATGACCCGACTCCTGAGAATGACAGTGCTATGTCCTGGGAAGATGTAGAGGCTTATATTAAAGAGGGAAAGGAACTGAAGGAAAAATATAAGGATCAGCTGATCATTAATATAGGGTTTGAAATTGACTATATTGAAGGGAAAGAAGAAGAGACACTTGAGTTTCTGAAGAAACATTCCGATTTCGTTCCTCATTCCATACTCAGTGTTCATATGATCCGATTGAGCAATGAAGAATATTTCTGTATCGATTACGACAAGGATGCATTTTTAGAAAAAATCAGTGAAGTCGGGTATGATACATTAGTCAGTAAATATGAAGATACTCTTTATAAAGCACTTGCCGAGCCATACGGGGAACTGACCCCTAAAACGATCGGTCATATTACGCTGATCAATAAGTTTGAGAAAGCGTACGACCAGGTCGACACGATCGACTGGATCAAGGTACTCGAACGTATTAAAGAAAAGGGCTACCGGATGGATTACAATTTCGCCGGACTGGACAAGCCTTATCACAAGCAGACGTACCCACCGGAAGTCCTGGTTAAAAAAGCAATCGAACTAGCTGTCCCGCTTAGATTCGGTTCAGATGCCCATCACCCCGATGAAGTCGGACGCTATTTTGAAAGGAGTCTAAAGAAATGAGTCAATTAAATTTTGAAGTACTTGAGCACTTAGCTGTCTTGTCAGAGAATCCCAAAGGCTGGAGGAAAGAACTGAATCTGGTTAGTTGGAACGACAGACCAGCTAAGTTCGATATTAGAGACTGGAGCCCGGATCACTTGAAGATGGGAAAGGGAATTACACTGGACAATACAGAAATGAAGGCATTGAAGAAACAATTACTTGAAATCGACCTGTAAAGACAGGTACTATAAAGGTAAATATGGAAATGAAGGAGAGATAGCATTGGAAAAAGTTCGGCTGAATAATGGTTTATCCATCCCATACTTGGGGACAGGAACAAATACTTACGGCAAAGAAAACAATGATTACAATGGTAAATTGAATGGCGACTTCTCTGCACTTGAGTCTGCAATCAATTTAGGGTATCGTCTGATCGATACTGCCATCTCCTACCGCAACGAAGCAGGTGTGGGCAAAACGATTAAAGACAGCGGCATTCCTCGTGAAGAATTTTTTATCACAACTAAAATTCCGGCAGATGATCAGTATATCAAAGATAAAGAGGCAGTTAGAAAGACACTCGATCAAAGTCTTGAAAACTTGCAGACAGATTACATCGACTTGTACCTGATCCATAAACCTATTGAAGATGAAGAGAAACTGCGTCTGACTTGGGAAGTACTGGAAGAGTACGTCGGAAAAGACAAAATCAAAACAATCGGGGTATCTAATTTTTCAATCGATGATTTGAAACGCCTGGATGCTTTTGCTACTGTCAAGCCGGCAGTGAACCAGATCAAGTCCAATCCGACTGAATGGAACAATGAATGGATAAAGTACATGTTTAAGGAAGATATCCGACCGCAAGCCTGGGGACCAATGAAAACCTCTGAGGCGCATAGAGAGGTGTTGGGGGACATAGGCACAACTTATAATAAAACCTGGGGACAAGTTCTTCTGCGTTACCAGACCCAGCGCGGCGTGATCGTGATTCCTAAATCGCATAACCCTGAAAACCAGAAAGCTAATCTGGAAAGTCTGGATTTCACACTTTCTGATGAAGACATGAGTCGAATTGACGAACTGTAAGAAACTGGAACCGAAACAGATAAAAAAACCGTCAGATCAGGAGGATAATTCCTTAGTTTGACGGTTTTTATAGGCTCATCTTTGTGATCCATCGATGAATCTATTGTTATTCAGTCCGGGTATCTATTTAAGTGCAAGCTTAGCCAACTGGTCAGCTCGTTCATTGTAAAGAACGCCGGTGTGAGCTTTAACCTTTACAAAATGGACATTGATTTCTTGAGCGTATTTCTTGAAGTAGGTGACGTAATCTTTAGAGACTGTTTTATTGGCTTTCCATCTTTCAGTAGCCCACATTTCAATTCCTAGATAATCGTAATGAATGATGACCGATTTATAGCCATGACTGACTGCCCATTTTATGGCATTTAAGGCCCCAAAGCATTCTCCTGCAATTTGAAAGCTTTCAGCATACTTCGGATCATCTGCAGCATTAGCCAGTTCAGCCAACACTTTTCCATCTTTAATCATGACTACACCGTAACTGTATTTTTTTGCCCGTTTATCGAATGATCCATCTACATATGCAATGACTGTCTCAGGGGTTTCTTCAACAGGAGGGGAATCTGATCCCTTCAGATAATTCTCGGCCTGAGATTTAGTCGTAAATGACTTAAACTCTGCGTTTGAAAAGCCTGAAATCACTTTTTGAGCATCGCTCCAAGTTGTGAAAACACCTGTCTGTCTTCCTTTTTTAACTGCGTAATATTTTTTTGGCATAGGGACTCCTTAATTCATTCAATCTTATATTACTCTAGAAGAGAATAGAGGAAATGTCAATACCATGGTCCGTCCGGTTACCTCATTATAATTTTTAAGCGGTCATTCAAAACTCTTATCTATAAGAAAAGACACCTTCACTCATCACGTTAAAGATGAAGAAAAGGCATCTAAGCTGACGATATCGATATGAAATGGTAGGGAAAGACGGGAATGATAAGATCTGAACAGTCCTACAAAGATCAGCATAAATGGAATATACATATGAAAGCTTATAAAAACCCTTATTGAGATAGTGACAAACCTGAAGAAAAAAGGTAGGCTTAACAGAGGACGAAGGAGTGAAAAACTTGAGAAAAAAATGGTTGATGCAATTATTTAAGAGAAGAGTCATATTGGCGTTATTAATTATTATTCAATTTGCGATTTTCGGGTTCGTAGTTAACCAATCGATGGTCCATTCCATTTTCTTGGAGACAGTGTTTACCATACTGTCTATAGGTGTAGCTCTTCATGTTGTCTGGAAGAAAGGAAAAGAAGCTTATAAAATTACATGGATTTTGCAAGTCCTGATTTTT
Source organism: Alkalibacterium sp. m-11 (assembly GCF_054658155.1). Taxonomy (NCBI): domain Bacteria; kingdom Bacillati; phylum Bacillota; class Bacilli; order Lactobacillales; family Carnobacteriaceae; genus Alkalibacterium; species Alkalibacterium sp. m-11. Next base: position 12,733 of record NZ_BAAGIR010000019.1, on the reverse strand, counting down.
CCTGTATACGGCACATTATTTTACTTGATATTTAACAGACAGACACAGACAAAAAAGCTGCAGGCAAAACTCGAACAGATTTACCAGGTTCATTTCTCATTTGCTGGACATGAGGAGCAAGTTTTAAACGAAGCGAAAACTGATTTTCCTCATCATGGAAGACTCATGCATTATCTGACATATGCTGGTGGATTTCCAGTCTATGATCATACTGAGACAGCCTATTATCCGATTGGAGAATCATATTTTGAGGCTATGCAGGAGGCAATCAGTAAAGCAGAGTCCTACATATTTTTTGAATTTTTTATTGTGGCAGAAGGTAAGATGTGGGGAAAACTTCTGGACTTGCTGGTTGAAAAGGCAGAACAGGGAGTAGATGTCCGTGTCATGTATGATGACATTGGCAGTTTCGTTACCTTGCCTTCCGATATGAAAGAGCAGCTGGAAGAAAAGGGAATCAGTTGTCGAATATATAACCCATTCCATCCGATTATTACCTCTTCGCAAAATAACCGGGACCATAGAAAAATCCTTTCAATCGACGGAAAAGTAGCTTTTACTGGTGGAATAAATATAGCTGATGAATATATCAACGAAATCGAGAGGTTCGGTCACTGGAAAGACAATGGGATCAAGCTGACAGGGAAAGGAGCCTGGGGGCTGACACTCATTTTCCTTCAGTTATGGCAGTCTATGGACGATCATATAGATACTGAAGATTTAAAAAGCCTTAAACCGGTTAACTGGGAGACCAGTACAAGTAAGGCTCATTCAACCTATTATGTCCAGCCCTTCTCTGACAGTCCGACTGACAAGAAAAACTTTGGTGAACATGTATTGATTAAAATGATACATGCTGCAAAAGAATCGGTGCATATTTACACACCCTATCTAATACTGGATGAAAATCTTGAAACTGCGCTCATACTGGCAGCCGAAAGTGGAATCGATGTAAAAATCATTACGCCTAAGAAATGGGATAAGTATCTCGTACACATGACCACACGGTCTTACTACTCTGAACTGATAGAGGCAGGCATCAGTATATATGAGTATACACCAGGGTTCATGCATGCAAAGACTGTTCTTGTGGATGATGAAGTAGCACTTGTCGGCACCATCAATTTTGATTACCGAAGCTTGTACCTCCATTTTGAGAATGCAGTAATGTTATTTGGGGGGACAATCATGCATGACATTAGAAAAGATTTTGACGAAACGATCAGGTCCAGTGAGCTGATGACTGATCAAACGGTAAATCAGTCTCCTGTCAGTCGTCTGACGCAAAGTGTACTTAGACTATTTGCCCCGCTGATGTAAAGAAAGGATGAGGCTATGGACTCGCTGACGATTGGATCCACTAAAATAACCTGGTTAAACGGAGGAGTGACCATGATGGATGGAGGTGCCATGTTTGGACCGGTACCTAAACCTTTGTGGAGCCGTCGCTACCCGTGCAATAAAAAAAATCAGATCGAACTCGTGACTGAACCGATGCTCATTGAAAAAAATGGCATGCTTTCACTCATTGATGCAGGGATCGGTAGGGGTCGACTCTCGGACAAACAGAAGATGATATACGGCGCCTATGAAGAATCGACCATAGAAGAAGACCTGGCTTTACTCGGATTTGAACCAGGGGACATTGACAGAGTGCTCATGACCCATATGCACTTCGACCATGTTACCGGCTTAGTGAAAGATGTCGACGGTCGGAAAGTACCAATGTTTCCAAATGCGCAGGTTTTCGTTGAGAGCAGGGAATGGGAAGCTATACAGCATCCCTCCAAACGTACGAGCGGAACATATTGGGAAGATAACTGGCGTGCGATCGCTTCTCAGATAACTTGTTTCGATGATTCGATTGAAGTAGGAAAAGGAATCGAACTGATACATATAGGAGGTCATAGTCCAGGGCAATGTCTGGTTAAAATTACGGATGGAAATAAGGTTGCAGTACATTTATCGGATGTCTTCCCTACACATGCACATCTCAACCCGTTATGGGTCACTGCCTTTGATGACCATCCGCTCGATTCCATCGAAGCTAAAGAGACTTGGATCAACAGAGGACTGGAAGAAGGATGGACGTTTCTTTATTATCATGATGCGTATTACAGAGCACTGACATTCGAAAAGGAGACCAGGGAAATTAGCTGGTCACTGAAAAGGACCAAAGAACCAGCTGTATCATTTCACCCCTGAAATCACTCAAAAATAGGAGTTTGGGGTCGAATGTGATAGTATAAAGCTGGAGGAGAAACAATGGAAAAGATTACGATCTATCATACAAACGATATTCATTCTCAGCTTTCTTACTGGCCCAGAATAGCACGCTATCTGACTCAGGAGAAACAAAGGCTGATGAGTAAAAAGGAAACAGTATATGTTTTTGATGACGGAGATGCTACAGATCGAGTCCATCCTCTGACCGAAGCAACTAACGGGAAAGCAATTGCGGAGCTGCTTCATGATGGATCTTACGATGCTGTGACTATAGGAAACAATGAGGGAATCGGAAACACTAAAGATCAGCTTAATGACTTGTTTTCCGAAGCTAGATATGAAGTGGTCGTATCCAATTTAAAAGATAAAGAAACAAATAGCAGACCGGACTGGGCAAGAGAAATTATTTTGCTCGAAACTAATGGCGGGCATACATTTGCACTAGTCGGTCTGACCATTCCACTGCCGATGAGTTATGACTCATTGGGATGGAATGTAGAGGACCCTTTCGACGTACTTGATGAACTGGTCAGGACATACAGAAACAAGGTAGACGGATTTATTCTGTTGAGCCACCTTGGCCTGCCCACTGACAGGGAGATAGCTGAACGCTACCCCGAAGTGCTTGTAATCATGGGGGGACATACCCACCATCTGCTGCCGGAAGGTGAAATGATCGAAGGCACACTGATAGCCGGTGCTGGAAAATTTGGTACGCATATAGGGAAAATTACGTTAGAATACGGTAAAGACAATCAGATACTCATGACTGCTGAAGTAATCGATGTCCGTTCACAAGTTGATCCGGTTCCAGATGAACACGTGGACATGAACGAACTTTACAGAATAGGAAACAGGATGCTGGAGCATGAAGTTCTTGGGGAAATGAATCATCCACTCAACAAAGAGCAAGTTGCAGAACCGAATCTGATTTCACTGACGCTTGCAGCTATGACCAGTTTGAGCGAGACGAACATCGCTGTGGTCAATACAGGGCTTTTTTTAGAGTCGCTTCCCAAAGGACTGATCAACAGGAGGCAGCTGCATGAAGTTCTTCCGCACCCGATGAGAGTAGTCGAGGTAAGCATGAACGGAAACAGCCTCAGGCGACTGCTCAATCAAATGGAGCAGCAGAGAGAAAAGTTGAAAATATTGCCTGTTAAAGGATACGGATTTAGAGGAAAGATATTTGGAGATCTTTATTTTCAGGGAATAGAAAAGAACAAAGAGGGCATCTATATCAATGGAAAAGAACTTGATCAGAACAGACAGTATAAACTGATCACAGTTGACTATTTTCTTTATGTTCCTTTCTTTCCGGAACTTCAGGCACAGGCCTCTGTTAGAATAATCAGTCCCGATTTCTTAAGAACAATCGTCGGTAATTACATTGCACACCAGACTTCGAATTTATTAGATGAAAGGGAAGAATCATCGTGACAGACAATAAAGAAAAGAATATTAGCCGACCAGGCACTGAGGATAAGATTGATGAACTGGTCAAAACGGATGAAAAAGTAGTGAAAAAACTTGATACCGAAACACTTGAGATTGCCGGTGACAGGTATACAATCAAAGAAAATTACAGAGATGCGCTTGATCTGGAACTGCTTGAGGACCGATACACTGATCTACTGGAAAAATATGACTTTATCGTCGGAGATATGTCATATGGCAAATTAAGATTAAGAGGGTTCTATCACGACAGCAACAAAAAAGCACCAATTGATATGAAAATCGGTCACCTAGAAGACTACTTGAGTGAATACTGCAGTTTCGGCTGTGCTTATTTTGTTCTTGAGAGTCTTGAAACGAAGAAGAAACAGCGGTCGTATCCTAACCCGGATCCTCACTTCAAGCAGACTCAGAAAAAACCTCAGAAGAGAAGATCAGATAAGTCCAGAAGAAAATCTTCCGGACAAAAACAGAGCCAGTCTACTGGAGTTAAGGCTGCAAAAGAGTCAACGAAAAAGCCATCACGTGACTCACAGAAAAAGAAAGCAAGTGAGCCGACTAAAAAGAAGGCAGACAGAAAGTCTTTCACTAAAAAGAACCGGACTGAAAGCAAGCCCAATACAAAAAAGACTGAAAATGTAAAAGAAGTGAAAAATGAAAAGGGTAGCACGCGTTTTCAGATCAGAAAGAAAAAGTAATTAAGTAAAGGAGTTTCCAAATGACTGACAACAATTATAAAGGATACCTTATCGATCTGGACGGCACTATGTATAAGGGAAAAGAACCGATCGAACAGGCCCCGCGCTTTATCCGTCAACTTAAGAAGAGCCAGACCCCTTATATATTCCTGACTAACAATTCTACCAGCAGTCCGGAAGAAGTGGCAATTAAATTGAAAGCCCAGTTCAATGTTCCCGCAGAAGCAGAGGAAGTCTACACCAGTTCCCTGGCCACAGCTGATTATGTTAAGAACCTGGAAGGCAACAGAGTGTTTGTTGTCGGAGAGAAGGGCCTGATCGAAGCCTTGGAACAGGTCGGATGTGAGATTGTCGAAGAGGATATCGATCATGTAGTCGTCGGCTTGGATAGAGAGTTGACCTATGAAAAATGTATGATTGCCAGTCTGGCCATTCAGAATGGGGCTTCATTCATTGCAACTAACAAAGACACGAACCTGCCTAATGAATTGGGGCTCGTACCTGGAGCTGGTTCTCTAGTCGCTCTCATCGAAAAATCGACACGAGTGGAACCGACTTTTATTGGAAAGCCGGAGAGTTACATTATGGAATCAGCACTTAAGAAAATAGGTCTGAACCGTGATGAGGTTCTGATGGTCGGAGACAATTATGAAACGGATATCCTCGCAGGTATCAACAATGGAGTTGATACGCTTCTGGTACTCACAGGCTTTACGTCAAAAGAGGATCTCGACCAGTTTGCTGATGAGCCGACTTTTGTGATAGACACCTTGGATGATTGGAGTGTTTAGAATGAATGCTCTAAGAAAAGCAGGAGGAGTAACGAGTCTGATCCTCCTGATCATCACTGCAAGTATTGCGGTGGTCATCTTGTTTACTCCCCTTTACCAGCTGACTGTCAGAATTCATGATTTACCTGAACGGTTGAATATGACATACGAAGCAATCATGGACAATTACTACGTACTCCTAAGGTATCTCCATTTTCCTTGGATCACTGAACTGGAGTTTTTGGATTTTCCGAGTTCAGAGAGCGGACTGTTTCATTTCTGGGAAGTCAAGATTCTCTTTTACATCAATTACGGGATTCTGATCATTTCCAGCGTGACCAGTTTCTTTTACATGAGATACGTTAAAAGAAACAGAATGATCTGGACACTCCAGAGACCATTTTTCATTGCAAGTCTGGTTCCGCCTGCGCTGCTTTTCTTTCTGGCAGTAAACTTTGACAGAATGTTCGTTTTATTTCACGAGATTTTCTTCAACAACGATGACTGGCTGTTCAATCCCGCTACGGATCCCATCATCCTGGCACTTCCACAGGAATTCTTTATGTACTGCTTCATTCTATTTTTCATTCTCATAGAAGGAGCATTCATCGGGATGTACTGGTACAGCAAAAAACGTGCATTCAATTAAAAAGACCGGTCACTTACATGAGTCTGCCTATCTGGCAGATTTTATGTGAGGGACCGGTCTTTATCTGTTATTTCATAATATCTGAGATTTCAGGATTATCGTGTGCAACCCGACTTGCTGCAGCCGCAGCGATTGCACCGACGATGTCATCCAGGAATGTATGGGTTTCTTGTGTATTCTTGTGATTATCCAGTCGACTGATGATTTTTGGCTTAGTCTTGTCTAGAAACCCGTAGTTGGTGAAACCAATGGAGCCGTACACGTTGACAATGGATAACGCTAGAATCTCATCAATTCCATACAGCCCCTCATCTTCTTTGATGATTTCCTGAAGGGGACTAGACAATTTGTTTTCTTCGCATAATACATCAAGCTCTATTCCAGTCAGAATGGCATTTTGAACCTCTCGTTTCCTGATGACAGCTTGAACATTATCCAAGCATAAATCCATAGCAATTTCTGTGAGATAAGGTTTCTGAAGATCATAAACCAGTTCGGCGATCTCTTCCAGAGTCACACCTCTGTCTTTTAACCTCTTTAAAGCTACTTTATGCAGTTCTGAACCTGATTGAACCATTTTGACTCCTCCTTATTAGTGTTTATTAATCTTCAAAAGTTAATTTTGTACTTTGGATTGGCTGAGCATGTTCATTTGGATAAATGGAATGAATCGCATGATTGACTGCAGAAGGGGCTTCTCCGAAACCCGTGGCAATCAGCTTTATTTTGCCATCAAAGGTCGTACTGTCACCTGCAGCATAAATTCCTTCAATGGATGTTTCCATTTTTGAATTGACGACGATATCGGTCTGTTCAAGAGCGATATTCCAGTCTTTTACTGGTCCCAGTGAAGAGACGAAACCATAATTGACAATGAAATAATCCAGATCGACAGAGAACGTGTCTTCTCCTCGTGTTTCTTTAAATTCCACGGCTTTAAGCTGCCCGTTTTCCTCCACGAGATTGTGAGGGACATAAGGAGTAAGGACCTCAATACTGGAAGACCTTACCATCTCCACAGAGCCTTCATGGGCCCTGAACCGCTCTCGTCTATGAACTAGAATAACTTTTTTGGCAATGGGCTCCAGGGTCAGTGCCCAGTCAACTGCTGTATCCCCTCCGCCGCATATGACAACAGTTTTATTTTTATACTGCTCCAGATCTTTGACAATATAATGCAGATTAGCTTCCTCGAAAACTTCTGCATTGGGAAGAGATAAGGTTCTCGGGCTGAAGGAGCCCTGACCAGTTGTAATGATCACTGTCTTAGAAAAATGACTGCCTTTATTGGTCGTTAATTTAAAGAGCTGATCGTCCAGTTTGTCAATGGTCAGTACTTTTTCATCAAGACAAATCGTCTGGTCGAAGTGCTGCATCTGCGCGGTCAGCTGATGAACCAGTTCTTTTCCGGTAACACCTGCGTATCCTCCTACATCATAAATAGTTTTCTCCGGATAAAGGAGGGAGACTTGTCCGCCCAGTACAGGGAGTGATTCGATCAGTTTAGTTTTTGCATTTCTCATACCCGCATAGAAAGCTGCGAACATGCCTACAGGCCCACCGCCTATAATAGTGATATCGTATAGTTCTTCTGACAGATTCAAAACAAACCCTCCATAATATAACTGTAGATCAATATAGCATGCCAATCAACAAAGCGATCACGACACCTGAAAGAATACCAAAAAAGACTTCAATCGGTTTGTGTCCAAGATATTCCCTGGACTGCCTTTCTTCTTTCATTGCTTCGATCTCTTCCTGAGTCTGATGAGTGAACTTTTTTCTGAAATTTTCGAAATCAGCTAGCAGTTCATTGATCAGAATACCATGTTCACCACTCTGGCGTCTGACCCCCATGGAATCGAACATGACGATGACCCCGAATGTCGCGGCAATAGCTACATATGGAGACTGAATGCCGTATTCTGATATCATACTCGTTATCAGGGCAGTTACTCCTGCCGAGTGAGAACTCGGCATCCCACCAGTCGATGTGGCAAGTGCCACTGATGATGGCCGGTTTAATAATAGAGCAACAGGGACTTTGATGATCTGAGAAATAATAATAGCTGAAAAAGCAGCTACCAATGGATAATTGTTAAATAGTGTCATGAAAATCTTCCTTTGATTAAAATAGAAACCTTCTTAATAATAACATGAATAAATACTGATGATGATTAAAAAGTGTTACAATTAGAAAGTTATTGGCAATCCAACAGAACTGCGGTACACTAAATAGAGATAAACATTAGGAGGAATACGAATGACTCAATTTCCACAATTAAACTTGGATCAGGTAACTGGACCAAAAGCTGTAGTTAAAACCAACATGGGAGACATCACTATTCAGCTCTTTCCTGAAGAGGCACCTAAGACAGTAGAAAACTTTGTCGGACTATCAAAAAAAGGATACTATGACGGTGTCATCTTTCACCGTGTCATTCCAAATTTTATGATACAAGGTGGAGACCCTACTGGAAGCGGAATGGGCGGTGAAAGTTTTTTTGGAGGGAACTTCGAAGATGAATTCAGTCCATCGCTGTTCAACCTGAATGGCGCACTGTCTATGGCTAACGCAGGACCAAATACTAACTCAAGTCAGTTCTTCATCGTGACTATGAGCGATACTCCAGCACAAATGGTTTCTCAACTAGAAGGTGCAGGATTCCCGGAAGAAATCATTGAAGCATATAAGGAAAACGGGGGAACCCCTTGGCTTGATCAGAAACACACTGTATTCGGTCATGTCATTGAAGGATACGAAGTAGCTGAAGCGATCCAGAATGTAGAAAGAAACGCAATGGACAAACCTAATAAAGATATCATCATTGAAACGGTCACGATCCAAGACTAACAGGGGCCATTCAATCAGTAATTTTATAAGTTTAGGAGGCATGACATGTTAGGTGCAATAGAAGCTGGAGGAACGAAGTTTGTATTGGCCGTCAGCGATGATGAGTTCAATATTTTAGAAAGACAGTCGATCCCGACCACGACTCCGGAACAAACGTTTGAGAAAGTGTTCGAGTTTTTTGATCAGTACGACGTCAGCGCCATCGGAATCGGGTCATTTGGCCCAATAGATGTCAACATAAAATCAGAGACTTATGGGTACATCACATCTACCCCAAAAACGGCCTGGGAAAACACAGATTTTATCGGTGTGATGAAAGAAAGGTATTCTGTTCCAATGGGCTGGACCACAGACGTAAATGCTGCGGCCTTAGGTGAATTGACCTATGGTGCTGCCAAGGGAAAAGAGTCCTGTCTCTACCTTACTGTAGGAACCGGCGTAGGTGGCGGGGCAGTGATCAAAGGAGAACCTTTAGAAGGATTTGGTCATCCTGAAATGGGACACATCCTTGTCAGAAAACATCCTGAAGATCATTTCGAAGGGCACTGTCCTTATCATGGGGACTGCCTTGAAGGGCTCGCCGCAGGACCGGCTGTAGAAAAACGCTACGGGAAGAAAGCTCAGGAGCTTACGAATAATGAGCAAGTCTGGGAGATTGAAGCTCACTACCTTGCCCAGGCGCTAATGAGTTATACGTTGACACTTAGTCCTGAGAAAATTATTTTAGGCGGAGGAGTCATGAAACAGGCTCAGCTTTTCCCGCTCATCAGAGACAAATTCATACGACTGATGAATGACTATGTACAGACCCCCGATATGGAAGAATACATCGTCTCACCACAACTGAAAGATGATGCCGGCATTACTGGCTGTCTCATACTCGCTCAACGCGCATTATAACGAATAGTCCCATCAGGTATACGGCCGTCACTTTACTAGAGGCTCATATTCCTGAAGGGACTTTTTCTTATTGTTCAATTACTTTCCTGATTCTGTTCAGACCACCTCTGAGTATGGATTTGGGTACTGCAAAACTCAGCCGCACCAAACATTTGACGTTTTGGCCGTAACTGATACCGAACAGAGACGAAGCGATTTTTTAAATCTTGATCGTGGACTGGTTCAGGATTATCAAAGTACATATAGGGCACCCAAATTGGCAAAGTATTTTGACTGCTGAATAACTGTTCTGTCAAATCCCACTTGACACTCCCAGTTGTATGACGGTCAATCGCTTTGTCAAAATTCATAACATCACTCTAATGGTCTTTACCCATAGTATTAGCTAAATATAGGCTAAATGCAAGGGGAGTTTAAAAGAAGATAGTTTCCAATATCTTTCATTTCATGCTATACTACTAAAGAATGATTTCATGAAAACCATGATGACGGAGAGGGGAATTCATGGTGTACAAAATAGGACAAAAAGTTAGAGGAAAAGTCATTGGAATCCAGCCATATGGCGTGTTTGTAGCGATAGATGATGAAACACATGGCCTCATACATATATCTGAATTAAAACACGGATATATCAAAAGCATCTCCGATGTCATCAATAAAGGAGATATGGTGGATGTCATCATTATGGATATTGACGAATATTCCGGGAAAATCAGCCTGTCACTAAGAAGTCTGCATAAACCTAAATTCCATCCATTTTCAAACAAGCGTAACATTGCCCGCTATGGGAAGAAAACTGGAATCGGATTTAAGTCGATCGAAGACAAGCTGCCAAAGTGGGTAGAGCAGGCACTGAATGAAATAGATGCACAAAAGAACAGCGAAAGAAACGGCTGACTGATTATTTGCTTAGAAAGGTGTTAATAAACTTGATGAAAGAAAATCATTATGTTGCATGTACGATTCTTGTAAAAGATGAAAATGGACGGTATGTGTTCCTTGTAAGGAAAGAAGATGAAGGCTTTGCTTTTTTAGCAACAACTGTAAAGCCCAAACAAACAGGCCTTGCCAGTGTAATCGACAGGCTTAAGCAAGTAAGCAATCTGAACATTGAAAAGCTTGAACTGAATGAGCTGACTAATGCCATCGTAGACGACAATCGAATCCCACTGTTCGTTTTCATTTATGAAAACGACGACCTCGACCGCCCCGATGACTTATTAACCGAAAATACGGATCTGTCATGGGTGCATTCAGAAAACGTGATCACCACATTGGAACAATGGAAAATTTCTGGTGTTCCGCAATTTCTACTTATATAAGCAAATTAATCAATTTTGGAGGATGATAATATGACTAAAATCAATTTTGACTACTCAAAAGTGGTTGGACAATTTATTAATGAAGACGAACTGAAAAACATGCAGCCGCAAGTCAATGCAGCGCACAAGATGATTCAGGAGAAGACTGGTCCAGGAAATGATTTTTTAGGTTGGGTCGATCTGCCTGTAGACTACGACAAAGAAGAGTTTGCTCGCATAGAAAAAGCTGCACAGAAAATCAAATCAGATTCTGACGTTTTAGTCGTTATTGGAATCGGGGGATCTTACCTTGGAGCTAAGGCGGCTTTGGACTTCCTTACACATTCCTTCTACAACGAGTTAAACAGCGAAAACCGAGGCGCTCCGCAAATATTCTTTGCCGGAAATAATATCAGCTCTACTTACATCAGTGATCTAATAGAAGTAATTGGAGATAAGGATTTTTCTGTCAACGTGATTTCTAAATCTGGAACTACTACAGAACCTGCTTTAGCATTCAGAGTCTTCAAGAGCCTGCTGATCGACAAGTACGGGGAAGAAGAAGCTAAAGGAAGAATCTATGCGACGACAGACAAAGAAAAAGGGGCACTTAAATCTCTTGCAGATGCAGAAGGGTATGAGACGTTTGTCATTCCCGATGATGTGGGCGGACGCTTTTCTGTCCTGACAGCTGTTGGTCTGCTTCCAATAGCAGTAGGTGGTGGAGACATCACTGCATTAATGAAAGGGGCAGTTCAGGCTCGTAGTGATTTCTCAGAAGATGATCTAAACAGTAATCTGGCTTACCAGTATGCTGCATTCCGAAACATCCTATATAGAAAAGGAAAAGTCACTGAACTGCTTATCAACTACGAACCAAAACTTCAGTATTTTTCTGAATGGTGGAAACAGTTATTTGGTGAATCAGAAGGGAAGGACCAGCGTGGAATCTATCCATCCAGCGCCAACTTCTCTACAGATCTTCATTCGTTAGGCCAGTATATTCAGGAAGGTAGAAGAAATCTGTTCGAAACAGTCATTAAAGTCGATAAACCTTCCAAATCAATGTCAATTCCTACCGAAAAAGAAGACCTTGATGGTTTAGGTTACCTGGAAGGAAAAGAAATCGATTTTGTAAATACTAAAGCATTTGAAGGCACTTTGCTTGCTCATACAGATGGAGAAGTACCTAACTTCGTTGTTACTATTCCAGATACGTCTGCTTATACTCTTGGTTACCTGTTCTACTTCTTTGAGATTGCAGTAGCTTTATCAGGTTACCTGAACAGCGTCAATCCATTTGACCAGCCGGGCGTAGAGGCGTACAAGAGAAACATGTTTGCCTTACTTGGAAAACCTGGTTTCGAGGACCTTGCGAAAGAATTGAACAATCGTTTATAAACTTTCACTTTTAAAGAAGGGCATTTATGCTCTTCTTTTTTCTTGTGCGCCCGGCATGGGCGACAACTTGGTGGTGAAAGTCCACTACAGACTTGGCAGTAGGAACTGTTAGCGAAAGACAAGGGTGTCCGCCGTGAGGCGGAATCTGAAGGAAGTCGGACGCAAATGCTTGCACTGACGAACAGAAACTTCATATCAAGGCTTAATAGAACGGATGAGCTTGCATGACAAAGTGAAGTCCGATACTGCCCGAATTCTATTGAGTAAATGAAGCAGTGACATGAGCAGAAGGTTGTCGTTCTTACCCGGGGAGGTCTCGTCAGCGCTTAGTAGTAACAACGAATGGCGAGATGTCAGCCGAGGTCATAGTAGGGAAAATGTACCGAAGGACCGAACAGTATCAATACTTTGAAGATTGGAGGTTAGGCATTATGACAAACGCAGAAAACAACCACAAGGTTGGCAAGCTACAAAGGGAT
>NZ_BAAGIR010000018.1:0-28313 GCF_054658155.1 Alkalibacterium sp. m-11 | reverse complement strand
AAACGTTAATTTTTTTGAATACCGATCAAACTGGCCGATAGCCTGTCGAGACGTTTCACTTAATGTTTCTAAAGAAATGTAGGAAAACCATTTATTTATGGTCATTTTTGTTTTATACTTATCCATGTTGTAAGTCCTTTGTTTTGGTCTTGGATAAGTCATCCAACCCCATTATAAAGGACTTTTTTATGTCATGAAACAGTTAAATTTTTAATGCAACACTAGTGGTAATGTTTATTAAATGCAGATTTAGACGATTACCAAAATAGAGATTTCAATTCAGTTAACTAATATTGGAAGGAGCCAATTTTTAATGCAACACTATGGTTGGCTTTATTATTAAGGTAAAGTTCATCACTCTAATTTGGAAATAATTTTGTTTGATGAGTTTAGTTTTAGAGAACAAATATTCCCTTTTTTATGGTATACTTAAAGCGCCTACCAAACAAGTTGGTAGTAGATAATGTCTGAGTCCGTTTGCAAGCTTTATGCACTCTGGAAATGAATTAATTTGACTAGTCAGTATTGAACTGGCAAACTGTTGTACTAATATTGTCATCATCAGATTAATTACCACACTTTCATTGTTTAAAGTTGACGCTAACGCTCTCTGTACACTATAACATAGTTGTAAAGATCATGGTTGGCCTACATCTAAATGGGCAATAATTGTAGGCTTGTATGTCCGTTGTCAGAAAGGGAGTTATTAGTTGCCATGGCTAATCCTGGACTGACTAACTGAGGTGGAAAAAATAAATAAATATAAATTTTCTAGGAAAGATTATTCAATAAAAGGATATTTTCATTTTGATTATCCTGAACATATATCTAAAGTAGAAAGCTATGTCAAAAATCCTAATAAGATTGCATTACATAGCTTTTTTCCATTAATAGGTTATAAACAAGAGAGAGAAAAATATACAGTTAATATTTCAGAATATACTGATGGACGACCATATAAACCCGCTAGTCGCCCAATAAAATATGCGGGGCATTTAGATGGATACATTTATAAATACTATGCGAATCAATTAAATTGTTTTTACAATGAATGGGCTAGTGAAAATGGGATAGATGACAGCTCTATTGCCTACCGAGGAAATAAAAATGGGAAATCTAATATTGATTTTGCTGCTGAAGTGATTAATTATATTGCAAAACAAGAAGAAGCATATATTTTAGTCGGTGATTTTAAAGGGTATTTTGACTCTCTCAATCATCATCTTTTAAAGAAACGTATAAAAGAGGTTTTATTAACAGATTATTTAGCAAATGATTGGTATAATGTATTTAAATCTGTAACTAAATATGGATATATTGATAAAAATATAATCGAAGATTATTTTGGTATAGAAGCTTTTTTGAGACAACAAGGCTATAAAAAGTTTACATCAATTGATAAAAGTTTATCTGATTTTCGTATTTTGCATAAAATTAAGTCCAATGAATCAAAGAAAGGGATACCCCAAGGCGTGCCAATCAGTGCAGTGATGGCCAATGTTTATGCTATGAATTTTGATTGGAAAATTAATTCATTAGTAGAAAAATCCAATGGACTTTACCGAAGGTATTCAGATGATTTTATTATTGTTATACCTAAATCTTTAAAAGGGAACTCAGAAGAACAATTTCAAACAATAGTTGATACCGTATACCAGTTAGCTTCAGAAAATGAATTAATAATAGCGGAAGAAAAAACACATAAGTATAGGAAAATAAGCGAACAGATTTTTGAAATGAGTAAAAATACATCTTCTAAAACATGTAAAATCGATTATCTTGGTTTTGTATACGATGGAAAAACAGTAACTGTGCGTCAAAAAAGTATAGAGAGATTTTATACGAGAATGAGAAAATTTGTTAAATTAATGCAGCGAAAAAAGACATATAACAATAAGAATTGGAATAAGTCTGTAATGAAGAAAATACCACATAGAAATTATATATATGGTCTTTTTACAGATAGAGGCTTCAAGTTAGAAAATGGAAGTCAAAAAAGCAATTTTATAGAATATGTAAAAAGATCTCAGCGGACATTTGATAAAGTATCACCAAATACGGAAAATGCAATGCTAAATCAAATAAAAAACAGGAAGAAGAAACTAGAAAAGTTATTGGGCAAAAAAATTTATGTAAAACAAATTGATAATTAACTTTCTATCTACTTTTACTATAGAGAAAGCCAAATTGCAGATTTGAGGAGGGAAGATATGGTTGCAACATACAAAGTGGATAAAAAAGTTCTTGCTTGGGCGATTGAAAGTTCCAGTAATGATATTGTATCTCTCCAGAATAAATTCCCTAAAATAGAGATTTGGCTTAGTGAATCTTCTGAAATATCAATTGGCAATATACAAAAATTGAGTAAGATGTTAAATATTCCATTTGGCTATTTCTTTTTAAACGATATACCTCAGGAAGAAGTTTCTATCGCTAATTATCGCACAATTGATAATGAACGCTATCACGAATTAAGTCGAGATCTTTTAGAAACGATTTACGAGATGGAAAGAAAACAAGAATTTGTTAGACTAAGCCGAGTTAAAGATGGGTTTGATCCGTTACCTATTGTGGGTCGTTTTAATAAAAATACTGATTTTATGACAATAGCAAGTGATATTCGCGAAGTTCTAGGTTTATCTATTGATTGGAATCAAAAAGTAGACCGTCCTTATAATGTACTAACAGATTATTTAAATAAGGTTGGGATATTAGTTTTTAAAAATGGGATTGTTAAATCTAATACTCATCGTAATTTGAATCTTGAAGAGTTTAGGGCGTTTGTATTAATCGATGAGTACGCACCTTTAATTTTTATAAATGCAAAAGATAGTCAAACAGCCCAATTGTTTTCTTTGTGCCATGAACTTGCTCATATTTGGTTAGGAGTGCCAGAATTATTAAATACTTTTAATCAAGATTTCAATGAACAGATTGAAAACAAAGAATTAGAAAGACTGTGTAACCAAGTTGCTGCTGAAATATTATTGCCGAAAATACAAATCAAGAAGTTATTTAACAAAGATTATACAATTGATACTATTCAAACTGTTGCGCATTGTTTAGGCATTAGTCCACAAGTTGTTGCGATTAAACTAAGACAGGAAGAGTCTCTATCTTCTGAACAATTTGAACTAGTGTACAAAGAAGTTGTAAAATATGCCAATGAAAATCTTAATCATAAAAAAAAGAATGGAGATAGGGGAGGAAATTTTTATATAACAGCCTTAAGTAGATTAGATCATAGTTTTGTTAATTTAGTAAATAAAAAAACTTCTACTGGTGAGCTATTATATACTGACGCTTTTGATATGTTAAATATCAGTACTGGAGATACATTTGACAATCTCATAAATAAGATAGGGGTGAAACATGGTTAAGTACTTGTTTGATGCTAATACATTTATTGCACCCCATCGACTTTATTATTCCAATGATATCGCACCTAGCTTTTGGATATGGTTAGAGCAAAATTATGGCGACAATATATTTTTGATTGATAAAGTTAGAGATGAGTTGATAAACAATTCTGACTTTTTAGGAACTTGGGTAAGGAATGCTATTCATAATCACGATAATGTTTTATATACTAATTCTGATCAACATATAGTGGACAATTATGCTTCAATAATGCAATACATTACCACATGCGGCTTTTATAAACCGGCTAGTTACAATACTTGGGCTCAAGGTAATAAAGCTGATCCGTTCCTTATTTCTACCGCATTAAAATTCAATAATAATCGAGAAGAAGCTGTCATTGTTACTATGGAAAAGCGTCTGGGTGGATTAAATACTACGAATCCTACAAGTTCTGAACCTCGAATCCCAGATGTTGCAGATTACTATAATTTGCAGTGCATAGATGTGTTCGAATTTATGCGTCGATTAAATTCCAATTTGTAGGGTTTATTTAAAATATTGCCATCTATCTCAGGAGTTGTGAACACTACATGAGTGTATAGGACAGAATGAGCCATCTGTGCGACCTTCAGCAGCAGTGAGTTAACCTGTTATAAATGAGTTACAGACTCTTAGTTCTTAATAGACAAACTAAGTAGCCCTTGCTACTATAAGATTTTAATAAGGGCTATTTGTTTTGCTGCTGACTATCTTGCTCCAAGACAAATTAGTTTACAATTGCTCAGTTTCGTCTTTTTTAGATATAGATGTCTGATGATTATCATTTTAAAATTGTTTGAAATTCCAATCCAAATTATAGGGAAAAAGATGACTCCTTCAGAGTCATTTTTTTTTGCACATCCGCTAAATTTAGATAAAAAGTTGATTAAATATTCTTCCCTTCGATTCCATTTTTCTTCTAAACTTCTCCCAAACTTGTTCGATTCCATTTATTTCGGATTAGTTTCAGCTTTTTTGGCCTTTTGAATGAGAAAGCACTTCCGCCTATAGTAAGGGTGTACAAGGCCTTGTGCAAATAAAACAGAAGATCTTCAAGAAAAGGATCAATAATGAAAAGAAAATTAACAGAAGAGATGGAACATGATTTTTTCTTCGTTCATGAAAGTATCGTATATGGGGTGCTGAGAAAGTGCGGGATTCGCTTTAATCATCCGGACTACGATGACTATGTACAGATTGGATTATTGAAGCTGGTTGAGGCTTATGAGACATTTCCGGAAGATTTGTGTCAGGAAGCGTATTTCTATCAGTTTACCGGTTATGCCTTTCAGAAAATTCGTTGGGGAATTATTGATGAGATGAGAAAGGCGATCAAAAATGCGGAAAGAGAAACACTGATAGGTGAGGCGCTTGATCGTTCTGTGCCAGAAGAAGGTGTCGAATCGGATAGTGACTGGCTGGTCTGGGAGTTGATGCCGACGATGCTTAAATATTTGACGCCTAATGAGCAGCAGTACTTGAGAGATGCGGCAATCGATCAGCTGTCTATTACGGATATAGCGAAAAAACATAATGTCAGCCGGAAGACAGTGTATGAATGGAGAAAAAAGACCGCCATTAAACTGGCTCATTTTAAAGCAGTGCTGAAGAGTTAAATTCAAGGCTTATATTGATAAAGAGAGAAGGAAACTAGATGAGTAAGACAATTATTATTGATGCGGGACATGGCGGGACGGACCCGGGAGCAATCGGGTTTGGTGTGAATGAGAAAGACTGGACACTTGAAATAAGTTTATACCAGTATAAGCGGTTGAAAGCATTGGGTGCTCAAGTTGCGATTACAAGAAAGTCTGATGTGTCATTAGATCCCACTCAACGAATCGCTCGGATCAAAAATCAGTATGACGTCTGTGTATCGAACCACTGGAATGCGTTTAACGGTTCAGCACGGGGAGTAGAGACAATTCACTCTATCCATGCTAAGCCCGATTTTGCAAAAGACATAGCTGATTCACTAGTCAAAACAACGGGTCTTCCATTGCGCCGTGTATTCACTAGAGAAATTAGAAAAGGAACAGACTACTATTTCATGCACCGTTTAACAGGGAAAACAGAAACGGTCATCATCGAATATGGATTTATTGATAATGTAGTCGATCATCAAGTCTATACTCGCTCAGACATGTTTATCCAGGCAGCAGAAGCTGTGGTGGAATGTATTTGCAGAAAAATCGGTATTCAGTATGTGAAGCCGGACGGGTCAAAGAAGACAAGTCCTGACTCGAACGTTAAAGAGTCAAGTAAGCCAGCTCCTGATTATATTGGTAAAAGAGTGGAAAGCATACATGACGGACAACTGAGGTTTTACAATAAACCAAGTTGGGCTGATCAGGATGTGTTCGGGTATGTCACTAAGGGTCTGGGGTTTCCAACTATTTTAGAAAAAATTAAAGTTGGAAGAGGCGAACAATATAAAGTGAAGAATTCTGCCGGAAAGATTTTTTACATTACCGCTAGCTCAACCTATGTGCGACTAGTTTAAACAAAAAAGATAAACTCATATGAAAAACCGGTTTAAAGGTCAATAATCTAGATGAGAAGAAGCTTTTATTGCCAAAACAACTAAATTTGAGTAAAATAATAGTATAATATATACAAATAGTAATAAGGAGTGAGTAAATATGAGTATGAAAGAGAAGAAGCGTATTCAGATTCAAATAGATAAAGAAGTTGCCGAAGAAGTTGAACTGATTTTTGAGGAATTAGGATTAAATCAGACAACTGCAGTCAATGCATTTTATAAACAAGTACTAGCAAGTGGTGGCTTGCCCTTTGATCTAATGTTAACTAGGGAGCAAAAAGCAGCTATTCGTCTAAATCAAGCATCTAAACGCGCTCCATTAGAAAAGCTTGAGACAAGAGAAGAAGTCGAGGAGTGGTTTGCAAACGAAGAGTATGACTATGAATAACTATGATATTGTTACAGTATATGTGGCTTTTAGTAAAGGTGATGGGGGAAAATGAAGACCGATATTAGTTCTTGATTTTGATCGAGAGGGTATTGAATTCTACAGCTTAACTAGTAAATTTGCAAAAAAGTCGAAACGCATACAAAAGCAGTATTATAAAATTGAAGATTGGAAAGAAGCTGGTTTAGTCATTCCTTCCTGGATTGATATAGGGAAACGTATTTGGTTACCACTAAATGAAGTAGATAAAATTTCCAAAGTGGGTCAATTAACATTGAGAGATAAAGAAAAACTGGCAGATTTTCTGGAAAACTATTTTTCATAGGTAGTCTTCAAAATGTTACCTGAGATTTATAACATTTCGAATAAAAAAGAGGTGCTGACAGAAAGGTTTTACTCTTTCTGGCAGCACCTCTTTTTGGAAATCTAATGGATTTAAATGGATATTAATTGTTAAAATATTCACAAATGAAAGCAAAGGTTTAA
This sequence comes from Alkalibacterium sp. m-11, assembly GCF_054658155.1. NCBI lineage: Bacteria > Bacillati > Bacillota > Bacilli > Lactobacillales > Carnobacteriaceae > Alkalibacterium > Alkalibacterium sp. m-11. The sequence goes on along the minus strand of NZ_BAAGIR010000018.1, from coordinate 21,495 downwards.
AACTTACTACTTATTTCAGGCAACTGATAAGCTTTTCGTTCCAGCCAGTTAGGAACACAGTTCACTGATCTCAAATGAATAAAAATGTTTAGAAGGGTAAGAGCGAAGGTAACTGGATTAACTTGAGGTTAAGTAAATTAACAATAATCTCTATATTTTTAAGATTATTAAGGTATAATATTATTGAGTACTTTTTTTAACAAATAACTTTACTATTTACTTTGCTTTAATTAGGAGTAATAACAAATGGAAGTAAGAAATGTTTCGTCTTGGGAACAAAAAAATAACTTCCATTGTCAAATCAATCGCAACACTTTTATTAAAACAAGACATAGACCATTTAATTAGGAAGTGAACGGGCCACCCCCATGGGGGTGAAAAAAATTCGCTTCTTAATCGGTTTCGATCCGGGCTAGGTTGAGTCGCTTTTTAATTGTGCTATTTCTTGGTTATAACAGTCAACTGCCGATTCCAAATCCAAGACTTCTCTGATGCGTTTATTAATTCTATCAGCTGCTTCGATGATGGATTCTAAAGTAAACTGATGGAGGGAAAGCCCCTTAGGTATAAACTCTCGAAGTAATTTATTGAAGTTCTCATTTGACCCTCTTTCCCAGGAAGAATAAGCATGACAGAAATAGATGGACAAACGGTCAGTTTCAAGTTCAGATACTTTTGAAAACTCAGATCCATTATCAAACGTAATAGTCTTAAAGGCCTCTGGATTGGCGCTTAAAATACGTTTAAAAGCTGTTAGGACAGTTTCACTAGAGTAATCTCTAATTTTCATTGTGAGTGCATAACGCGTTTTTCTTTCTAGTAATGTGATGATTGCGGGTTCTTCTTTATTTTTTTGCCTTTGACTAAATCCGCTTCCCAATGACCAAATTCAATACGGTCTAAAACCTGTGGGGGACGATCAGAAATACTTTGTCCAAGCACTTTTTTATTTTGACCTTTAGGCTTACTCTTCTTGTTTTTACGAGGAGTTAAGCGATACATCACCGGCAAATCATGTGGTTTGATAGGCAATGCATTTTCCCTAATATAGCGGTAAACCGTTTTAAAGCAAGGAACTTTTTCTTTCGGGTTGTGTCGTGCATATTTCTTAACAAAGGTTTTAATGTTGTGAATACGGTTCTTACCTTTAAACCAGCCTTTATGGTGCGCTTTTTTTAGTTTATACCAAAACCGACCAGAGAAAGCTTTCAATCCTTTGGATTGACTGCGTTGCCTGTTTTGTAGATACTTTGTCTCCGAATAGTCAGCACGGTAAAGCACCACTTTTTTACCGTTAATAATTTGAGGGACTTTTCCGCGTTTGATTTCTCGATATATGGTGGATCGGTCACGTCCAAGTAGTCGAGCAATTTCAGCTTGTTTTTTGTCTTCGTTTAGCCATTTTTCAATTAACTCGCGCTCTTTAAATTTCAAATGTCCTTTGGTATTCTTTTTGTTAAAATGAGTGTGTGACATGAAGATTCGCTCCTATACTTTGTTGTGGTGACTTAAGTATACCGAATCTTCATGTCTTTTTTAATTGATGCGTTTCATTTTACAATACGCCAAAAAAAGTTGTAAGACTAAAAACCCATGTTTTGGGGAAATATAAAAAATAGAAGGTTGATTAATATGCAAAATAGAACATTATGCCTTTTATGGCAAAACCAACAGAGTAGACAATGGTACCATGTTGCTAATTTAACGCTGGAAGAAAATGACGATTATCGTTTTGCATATGAAAGCCAAAACAAAAAAAGAGGTTTAAAAGATGCCCTAGAAAATGGATATCATTTACATCCTTCTTTTCCGAGTGCAGTTAAAACGTACACTTCAGATAAGCTATTTAGCGCGTTTTCTAGAAGGTTACCAAATAAAGCGAGACCGGATTATGTGGAGCTTTTAAAAGCAAATAACTTGAGCGTTAAAAATGATGAGTTTGAAGTTTTAACTATGACTGGCGGGAAACTTATTTCAGATAACTATGAATTTGTTAAGCCGGTAGATTTTGATGGAAAAGATTTTAGCTTTGATTTTTATGTTCGTGGATGGCAACACTATAACGAAGATAAACGACAACTTAAAGATTTATCTGAAATTTCTTTTGAAACGGAAGAAGATAATGGTCAAGATCCTGATGCAATCATCGTGAAATATGCAGGGGAAACTATTGGTTATGTCCCTGCCTTTTATTCCGACTTTATGAAGACTGTTATTGAAAGTAATTCTAGATTTGAAGTTGTGAGCTTTGATTTTAACTCGCAGGCTTCTTCTCATAGGAAAGTAAACATCTTAGTTAAAGGACAAAAAGCTAATATACAAAAGACAGAACGAGAGACCAATCTATTGCTTACTGTTTAGCTATTCCTTTCTGGATTGAAATGGAGAAGCGGATTTGGTTACCACTGATGAAGTAAATAAAATTCCAAAGGAGGCCCTGAGAGAAAGAGTAACTTTCTGTTAGGGCCTTCTTTTTGAAAAATTACTGAATTTTCTAGGGTAGAAATTGTTCTGTTATTCACAAATAAAATCAGACTTTTAAAAGCTAACTACTTATTTCAGGCAGTTGAAAGAAAGCTCGTATCTCTTCCATATAGGGATTATCTTCACCATAGAGAGAAAAGATCAACTGCTGCGATTTAAAATAGGTTATGAATTCTAAATAATCAATGACCGTAAATTCAGGCAACTGATACGCTTTTCGTTCCAGCCATTTATTGACACTGTTCACTGGTCTATTGAACATTCGAATGAATCCGAGATGGGTCACTATCTTATCGATCAATTTCTTGTCTGAGTAATAGCATACTAGACATTTTTTCTGATTTTCGTCTTACATCCATTAGTAGGCATTCTGATATTGTGGTTGGTACCAATAGCCAATTCGTATATTTTTTTCGCACTGTTCATACAAAAAAAGCACCAACCGTAGCTGCTTCCAGCATTTAATACCGCAATTTATATTAGTGGATAATGAGATGTTTTGGAAGTAAAGATTTTAATTGGAGAGAATAAAAAAAGTCCCCCTCTTTAAATCAAAGATATACTCTATTCATGTATATCTATCCTTTTGTAGCTTTTACAAAAGCGTATCCTTTTTCTTCTAAGGATTTCAATCTGGGCTCAATTTTATCAACTACAAATTGGTAATCTATAAATTTGTCTGGATGTTCAAAATCTCGTTTGCTTAACCAAACAGTGTATTTTTTATCCGCAGGGATTGAATCAAAATCAACTATTCTTTTATTATCGATGATACCTTGTGCTGTCCAGAAAGAGAGGTACTGTTCATCAGGAAGGTCAGCGATAGCTTTCCAAGTAATCTTTGACCAATATTTAAATTTTCCCCAAATATCTTGTGACGAGATATATACATTCAATAAGAAATCTTTTCTATCCCAATGAAGAGAATCAGTGGAAGTGATATTAATATCTGGAAATAGTGTGCCTAAAGCATGAAAGTGAAGCTCGCTGTACTTTTCAAGTAAATAAATTTCTTGTGAAAAATCAAATTCATGTTTTTCTAGCAGTGTATGCCAAGATTGGTATATTTCTTTATGAATCTCCTCATCAGTTTTATTTGCTCTTTTTTCGGGAATTCCCCACGTGTTATTATCTATATATTGTTTGCGGGGCATTATTTCTTCATTTTTTTCAGTAAGAATATACCTAATTGTACTGCTTTCTTTATATTGTTTTACTAGTTCTAAAGTAGTACTTAGTATTCGATCTTTTTTCTCTTGAGAAAAATCTTGATAGTGTGATTGTAGATACTGGTAGAAATCTGTATCTATGTTAGACAATAGAGAGGTCTTTAAAGTACTATCTTTTTCAATTAAGCCTTCTAGTTCCTCTATTGTTGAATTTGAAGGTTGTTCATACAAGAAATATTCCTCTTTATTTTTTGTAAACGGATATGGATAACCCTTAGAATCTTTTCTCTGCATATCGTATAAAAGAGTATGGAGAAGTTTTTCTGGAGACCAATCAATAACTTTCTTATCTTCACCCTCTAGTTGCTTGGCAAATTCAAATGAAGAGTCATTTACTAAGATGTTGTAATAATTTGGATAGAACAGATAAACATAGATAACTAATAGTTGTTGAGTGGGTTGCACACGGTCAAGTTTTCTGCGAATAAAAAATTCATGATTTACATAATCGTTAAACTGCTCACGTTCACGTAAGTTCCGCTGTTCTCCTATTATCATTTTCTGGAATTTATCAGGAATAGGGGTCTTTAATTTAATTTTTAACTCACTGAAGTATTCCTTCCAAATATTGTTTGGATGTAAGTTATAAGGCAGTTCAATTTTCTGATTAATAATTTTTTGAAGAAACTTACTATTATTTCTTGCTAGTTGATTGTAATCACCTACGAAAACAATAGGAATCTTATTCTCAAGAAGGTTAAACAGCACATATATTTGCTCCTGTGTTTTTAAATCGATTCTATCAAAATCGTCTATAATTAATAATCTTTTCTTAAATGGAAAAATTTTGAGTATCTGAATATAAAATGCATCAGATTTCACTTTGAAGAAACTGCATACTGCAACAAAAAGAGCAATCCCACCAGTGATTTGTGCTCCCAGTGTATCAGTAATTTGAGATATACCTAAATCCACAACACCAGTCATCAAGATTGAAATAATAACTGATAATACTGTAACTATTTTTAATCCCCAGTATATTTTTGGCATTAATTTAGCAGAGGCAATTGTGACAACTGTTCGTTCATCTTGGACTCTCCATAAATCTAAAAAAGTAAACCATTTTTTTGAATACTGTCTTGTGTCACTTAAAAATTCAGTTTTTCCTGACCCCCATTGCCCATTAAGAAAATATGTTTTATTTTTTTCTAACAGTTCAGCAAAATCTTTTGCTGCTGTTTCTGTATTAACCTTTGTAAGTTCTAGAAATTTTTCCTGTGACTCTTTAGTTTGTTCAATCAATTAAAATATGCTCCTTTCAAAAGTATTCAGTTATTTTATTTACGACGTACAGCTTTTATATTAAGTCGTGATCTTTTTAATTTAGCACCTTTAATATTTTGCTATTTGATTTTATTTAACTGAAAGAACTTCGTCTAATAATGTCCTTGTAGTTTCAATCGCTTCATCAAAACTGGTATCTTTTGCATAGCTATGCTGCTTTTGATATTTAGACCAAAGCTGTTTTTGAAAATCAGAAGTCTTGATTTCGTCAAGAATTAGGCCATAATCCGAAAATTCAAATACTGATTGGCGTTTAGCTTTAGTATTTTCTAGTGCCTGCTTTAGTGTAGGCATGTCAATTCGTTCAGCTTTTAGTCTTGATAAGATGTAAACGTCATAGGAATCACGAGGTCTGGTTGTAGCAATCCCTCGAGATAGTATTGTTTCTAACTTTTCAGCAAGGATCGTTTCAACTGGATAGGATAACAGATCAATTCTTTCATCACTGAATATTTTGCGGAAATTAAAATTAACCTCTTTTGGTGTGATCACATCACCAGTAGTTACATCAATAATCACGACTTCATGGATTTTTTCAAAGTCAGCTATCAACTTTAGTCTATACCCAGGATAATCATCTGTTTCTCTGATTTCTTCTACACCTTCAAAAGTCAGTGTGAAGGATTCCTCTGTTGAAACGCTCACGATTACTTTTGCAATTGATGCAAGATTTTCAGGTGTAAGCCCAAATCCTTTGATGGTTATATCTAAGTCCATCGTAGCTCTCAAATCAAGGCCTACGATACCTCCAATCAAATAGCCACCTTTAACAATGAAGTTATCTCTGTAGTCTGATTTAGCCAGTTTCGTAAAAAAACTTCAATCAGATAACTTTGCTGAATCTGCTGAGTTGTAATACCTTTATCCTTAGCAACTTGTTTAATCTTACCTTTAAAGCTCATCGCATTTTTGAAAATCATAGCAATACTCCCATATAATTTCTTATTTGTTTCTCTACACCAAACTGTCTAGCATAGCGAAATAGTTTATTGACATCTTTTTTATCATAAGCTGCATACTGTTTTAATGCTGGAATAAGCTGCTCATAATCTGCCTCATATCGCGGTTTCAATAAATCTACTAATGTTCTCTCTATACTATAAACCCTGATCGTTAGACCATTTCTAACTATGGTAGTTCTCCCTAGTAAAAAATCATTAGATATCATTACTGGTCTTACACCTTCATTTTTAATTCTTGTTGTTGAGTTCCCGTGTTCAAATGTCATTGTAATCTGGATTGGAGTCCTATCGGAAAATCCTAATAGATACAAAGCTGTTTCGTGAGAAAAAATACCGTTTTTGAATTTTTGCCCAAGCAAGAAAAAGTCATCAGCGTATCCATTTTTCGTTACATATATGCCACGTTGAATAGGCTCAAGTAGCCCATCACAAACAAGGCTTTTTATGGTTGACCTTGAAAAGCCTTGTTCTGTTACTTGTTTTGACAGTAAAATACCATTATTTTCATCTGCAAGTTTCAATAATTTATCTTTTTGACTCATTTAAATTACCAACTTTCATGCTACATAGTCTTAATAATTGTAGCGTATTTGTTCAGTAAAATCAATCATACAGCAAACAAAAATACTACAAATATAAGCGTTATGTATTATTTTTATTTAATTTATATTTTTCGATATAGTAAAAAAGAAGGTAGTTTCAACTTTGTAAGGATCACACTACTCTAAACGCTACCTTGGTCCTATATTAAACAAACAATTTCATCTCAACTGCGGTAATGTTTTCAAATAATTGTCAAATTAACATATTACTGGACTCTTGAGCAGTTTTAGCCAAGGCAAATATTCCAAAATATTTACCATTTAGTTGTAGTAAATATTTTTGAGATACTTTGGTTTTAATAGATTAAACTTGCGTAAAACCATTCTATAAACAAACGCTTACTAATATATTTTTTGAATGCAAGACACACATTTTTTATTTATTATATATGTATTCGTATATGCGAAGTCCTACGTGATTTTCCGTTTCCGGAAATAAAAAATAGAAATCATTTTATCAGTATATAAGATAAAAGAACGAAGTTGAAAATTTGAAACATTGGTTTAATAGGTTTTTTAGTACAAGATAGAGATACAAAACACGAAAAATATGGTAAGGATAAGGTAGGGTGTTCAATGTGATAGAAATGATCCAAGTAAAAAAATAGCACATTCGCATTTTGGCAAATAAAGTAATTCATCAAAATGAGAACGTGCTTTAATTAAAACTGGTATACCCATAGTGGTGTTATGTATGAATGCCATTTATACTTATTTTTCCAATTAGTCGCGGGGACAATTTGAGGACGTTTATATAAAATTCTATGATGTTTCATGACAATCTTAAATTCATAAACCTTGATTTTAAGCTATTTGACACCTTTTGATAGCCTATGATAATGCTAAAACGACGAGCCGTATCACAAGTTATTTCCCGAACTATACCAGTCAGAAGTTTTATACACACTTCCTGATTGAATATTGCGTGTAGCATTATAAGCCCCCTAAGTGAATTATAGAGCCGGTGAGTGTGGGACATGGAGAGATTCAATGCGGATAACTGAACTATTCAAAAAAAGTGTCCACAAAAAAAGTCCAGATAATTTTGAAAAGTATTTTCTTTCGTTTCAATAGCTATATTTAAGGAATAAACCTATACTATGGTTATGCCTAAAAATGTGCTAATTAGATTACGGGGAAGATACTTTTTTTGATTTATGGAGAGACTTTGATAAAAAGCGGCAGTAAATAACTAAATACCGTTAAAAAACGCAGTTAGGTATAATGACAACATTAAGTTTAGTTTTTAAATAATTGGCCAAAGAAAGAAGAATGTGTAATGGCTACAAATAATCAATCGCAAGCTAGCAAACTAATCACTATTTTAATACCTGCTTATAATGAACAGGATGTACTTGGTCAGCTGATCAGTCGTTTAGAAGACGTTCGAGTGTCAAATGTCCTCTATGATTTTGAATTTTTGTTTGTGAATGATGGCAGTGATGACGAGACTATTCAACTATTACAAAAGTATAGTGAACGTACTCCTTATATCAGATACATAGATTTATCGAGAAATTTTGGTAAGGAAATTGCTATGCTTGCTGGATTTGATTATGCAAAAGGAGAGGCTGTTGTGATACTTGATGCGGATTTGCAGCAGCCACCTGAACTCATTGGTGAAATGATAGAGTGGTGGGAAAAAGGATACGAAGACATTTATGCGGTTCGAGCCAAACGAGATGGCGAAAGCCGTTTAAAGAAATGGACGTCAAACGCTTATTTCAATGTGCTGCAGAAAATATCAAGTGAAGAGGTATATCCTCTTGCTGGAGATTTCCGCTTGCTTGATAGAAAGTGTGTGAAAGCATTACAGGAACTGAGAGAAACAGAACGCTACACCAAAGGGATGTATGGATGGATTGGGTTCAAAAAAAAAGGAACTGACCTATTATGCGGATAGTCGCGCTGCAGGAGAAACTAAATGGAGCTGGGCACAATTATTCAAGCTGGCGCTGAATGGCATTACGTCGTACAGTACGGCACCTTTAAGAATATGGTCTTATATTGGATTCATTATCTCTTTATTTGCCTTTCTTTTTCTGGCATATGAAATAGGCGTGACGCTTTTATTCGGAACGGATGTCAGTGGGTATCCGACTTTGATCGCCTCAATTTTATTTCTGGGAGGAATCCAGCTGATTTCTTTAGGCTTCATCGGTGAATATCTGGGCCGGGTGTTTGTAGAAACTAAGGGAAGACCGCCTTATTTTGTTAGAGAGATGTCAAATCATGAAAAAGAAAGTTAAAGGGTACTTTTCAATGAGTAGAATAAAAACGGTGTACTTAAATTATCAGGAAATAATTGATTACATTCTATTTGGCCTGCTGACAACTGCAGTGAATATAGGGGCCTTCTTTTTATTTGATACCGTATTAGGTATTTCATATCTCATAGCCAATGCTATTTCAATTATCGCTGCGATCCTGTTTGCATTTTTTACAAATAAAAAATATGTTTTCAAATATAGATCAACTACAGTTAAAGCAGCCTTTAAGGCATTCTATTTATTTGTAGGGTTAAGACTGATTTCTGGTGTATTTGATATGCTAAGCATGTGGATACTTGTTGATTTTATGGGCATGGGAACGAATCTGTCTAAAATCCTGACGCAGTTCATTATCGTCAGTTTAAATTATATATTTAGTAAGCTTTATATTTTCAAACGAAAAGAGTGACTGAGATGTTTATTGACAAAGAGTTTCTAAATAAACCCATTACAAAGCAAACATTTATGACTTATTCACTAGTCTTTTGTCTAACTTGTCTGGTGGTTTATAGTGTTTATTTTTTATCTGGAGGGTCTTTCATATGGCAAAGTGACGGGTTTACGCAACACTTTCAGTTGTTTGACGAATATGTAAACATCATTCAGGGGGTACTGAGAGGGAATGGGTTTCCACAGTGGGACTGGTCGATTGGTGCCGGTGCGGATACGATCACGGCATACGGCTATTACGCTATAGGGGATCCCTTTGTTTATTTAGGCGTGCTTTTCCCGGAAAGTTTACGAGAGTTTTCTTTTCATTTACTGATATTTGTTCGAATGTGGTGTGTTGGACTAAGTTATCTAACCTTTGTCAGAAAATTTAAAGCCTCCCATGGTGCGGGTTTGATGGGGGCGTTTATGTATACATTCAGCTTTTTTGTTATTTATAATGCAAAACGGCATCCCTTTTTTATTTTACCATTGATCTGGTATCCGCTTCTTTGTCTGGGTGTCGAGAAAATTTTAAGAAAAGAGTCCGGGTTACTGTTTAGTGTGATGGTAGCAATCAGTGCCATTGCTAACTTTTATTTCTTTTACAAATTAACTGTCTTGTTTTTCATATATGGCATAGTCCGGTACGGTATGCTTTATAAGTTTGGAAATGTGAAGCAGTTAGCCATTTCTTTTGGACGTTGTTTAGTGCACTATATAATTGGTGTCTTATTAAGTGCAGTAATCTTTTTACCGATGATCGACGGGTTTTTAAATGCATCAAGAGGGACGGATGGACCCGCAATCAATCTGCTTGTTTATCATTTAAGTTATTATACTGCACTCATTCATAACTTGTTCGTTCCTGAATCCTATTTATGGACTGTTGGTGGTCTTTCGATCTTTGCGTTGTTTTCTGTCATCTTTTTATGGAAAACGAAACAGGAAAAGACAGTTTCAGGCACGATGCTTTTAATTTTGGGATTATTTCTGATGTTCCCATTTTTTGGATCATTCATGAACGGGATGTCCGGACCGTATAATCGTTTTAGTTTTGCTATTCCTTTCTTTTTGTCCTTTGCCAGTGGACAATTTCTGGAAGAACGGAACACATTACAAGTTAAAGAGCTACAATTAATCAAGTATGGGTTGATCGTTTTTTCTTTGATCTATGCAATTTCAGCCTTTACACATAATATGTATCTATACTATGTTATTCCAATGGCGCTAGGCTGGCTCATGTGGTTCTTGCTTGCTTATGAGTCAAAAACAGACTTAAAGGCAGAAACGATTAACTGGATTTCCGTTGCTTTAGTGAGCTTAGTCTTATTGAACATGGCAACGAACGCAATGAGTCTGTACTTTCCATATGGAAGACATTCGATAGCTGATACCATTGAATTAAATACATCAATGGATCGTTATGAAAATTTATTTGGGGGCATGCAAGGTTTTTTACCCGAAGAAGAGGTATACCGAGTAGGGGTCACATCACAAGATAATCACACACGCAATCAATTCATCTATCATGATTTGATGGGATTAAGTACTTACCTTTCAATTACAAATGGCTATCTAGCTGAGTTCGCCGAAGAAATGGAACTGGCTTCTTATCAGATTATTCAACCCCTTCGAAACGGGATGGATGATCGACGCATAGCCAATCATTTGCTCAACATTGAATACATCCTAACTGAAGAAGTGAATGAAGCTTACCTTCCGCAAGGGTACGAAGTGATCCATCGATCAACTGAGGATCCGGCATTTATTGTTTCTCAAACAGAAGCCAGTTTCCCGTTTGCTTACGCGGAAGACAGCATGATCCTGCGAGACGATTTTTCTGATTTAAATCCAATCGAAAAAGAAGGGGTCCTAACGCAGGCAGTAGTCTTAGAAACTAGTGAAGGAATTCAAGTGGAAAGCATAGAGAATATTCCACAAGTTGAAACCGTGGCTCATCAAATCGACTACAGCGACCTTGCACTACAGCTAGTGGAAGAACATACAGAAGAACATACAATAGAGGTTAAAGAGAGTGGCGCTCGTTTAAGTGTTTCTCTTGAGAACGCAAATGAATTTGCAGGACATGAGTTGTTTATTCATTTAGAAGGATTGAATTATGAACCTGTAGACACACCTTTTTACATGCCGACTGATACAAGCTATAATATCCGCTTTATGTATGAAGGACGAAGCAAAAAGTTTCGTCAGTCGGACAAGTATTCCTTCAGTACGTACTTTCATAGAGAAAATATGTTTGTCAACCTTGGCCATACGGATACAGGAACAGATGAACTGTTTATTCAATTTCAAGATACAGGACACTACCAGATTGATAAAGTGACGGTCTATGCCTTACCCGTAGATGAACTGACTGATAGAGAACTAGCTGATGAAAAACGAGCAAATGCATTAGATATCTCAGTCTTTGAAAATGAACGTATCGAAGGAACGATTCAAAGAGAAGACCCAGGGATCCTTGTTACAACGATCCCATATGAAAAAGGATGGACTGTAGCCGTTAATGGTGAGGAGAGAGAACTGGTTCAAGCTAATATCGGATTTATTGGCCTGCCTTTAGACTCCGGAAGTTCAGAAATCATTTTTTCCTATAAGAACCCTTATTTGAAAACGGGAAGTATATTGAGTTTGCTTGGCCTCTTATTGTTGGGAGTAGTTCAGGTCATATCTAAAAAGCGTTCAAACCATTGAATAGTTCACATAAAATCATTAATGAATTAAAGAGTGTGGGATGTTAGTATAAATATATTGAAATACTGGAGGTATCTAATATGAATGGAAACAGCAATGATATGACACCGATCCGACTTCATCTGGAACTGGTGACGGATTTTTTGTCAAGCGATGAGAAAGTGCTGTTGAAGCGGTACGGAGAGTCCAGCACAGGAGAGAGCATTACCAGAGACATCTTTATTCCCTCCGATATGACGCTCCATGCACTGCATTATGCAATCCAGAAATTATTTGGCTGGCAGAATTCACATCTCAGACGATTTTTTCTTCCCGAAGAGGTGTACGCTCAGCTGACAAACAATACGGTCAAAGGATGGTCTGATCTGGTGGGGAGTTTATTCCAGCCGCCGTCAGAAGCAGAGCATGATCTGTTCTGGGATGATGATTATAAATCAGGCAGTATAAATACATGGCTTCGAAAAAAATATACCGGACCATATGTGTTTAGAGGACATTACGAACAGTATAGAGTGGCAAGGCAGGATATTAAAGACTTGCTGAACCGGTTTGAAGACATGGAGATACGCGAATCCTTTAATGATTACTTGGAACGAAAAGAACAGGATCCCGATTCTGAACCGAAAATACTTCGCAGAGCCTCATTGATCGATATGACACTGGATGAAATGAATGCATCTCTCATGTTGGAAAGTGGAACAGAGAACTTGCTTGAAAAACTGCTGGTTTCTGATGTTCTGGCTTTCGAAGATGAAGAAATAAGGGGAGAAGGGTTTCCAGTGACCAGAGAATTGTTATACGAGTATGATTTTGGTGACGGATGGAGAGTTAACATAACAAAAAAAGGACACTATGATGATTTGCTGTCAGACTATCTGGTGAGTGCTGAAGAGTTGGAAGAAGCCAGTGAAACGGTGATCCTCAAACACAAACCAGTGTGTTTAACTAGAGACGGGCTCTCCGTAATGGATGATGTCGGTGGTTTAAGTGGATATGCACGATTTTTAGAAACGATTTATGAAGGTGATGACAAAGAAGAAGCGGCTGATTCACGCAGATGGGCAAAATATATGGGATGGAACCAAAAGAAATTGGCCCCTAAAAAGATACTGTAAAAAGGCAGTTTTTGACTCTTTAATACGACGTATTGTATAGATAAGGAAAGCTCGGCTACGCCTTCGCCATTTTTGGTGATAGTGCGTTGCCGATTTTTTCGTCTCTTTGTAATAATGGCAGCTTCAATACTTCTCTTATCAGGTGTTGTGTCTACCGAGAGTCAATCAGACCAGCTTTTTAAGCCTTTCGGAACAAGTTCAGGATTTTTTCACCACTACTTGTCTCGAATAGATATTAATCGAGACAAGTAGTGCTAATTGCTGATCAAACTCGTTTAGATTACATATTAATCGAGACAAGTAGCGCTGATTTCTGATCAAACTCGTTTAGATTACATGTTAATCGAGACAAGTAGTGCTGATTTTTGATCAAACTCTTTTAGATTACATATTATTCGGAACAAGTAACCCTGATTTCTGATCAGACTCGTTCTGAATAGCTGAATTTCCTTAAGATCCATTCAGAAATGGTTTCCCATTATTAGTGTGCATCAATAAGGTTTTTGACTAGTCATTTCATTGTGACTATCTGTCTTTAAGTAGAAAGAAAACAGTGCAATAAAAGATATAAAATGTCGCTATTTTAAATTTGTGTTATTAGGTGTTGCGGAGTATACTTAATTTAAGGAGAGTGAATAGTATGTCCACTACAAAATTACGCAAACAAGGAAGTTCAATAGTGGTAACCATTCCTGCTGCAGAAGCCAAAAATCTTGATATGGACAGAGAGTATATTGTGAAAACGGATAAGCATGGAACGATTACGTTGATTCCGCAACTTGAAAATCCATTCAAAAATGCTGAAAAAGGTGAATTTTACGAAGAGGATGAATGGGCAGAAATGAAGCCTGTTGGAAAAGAAATATGGTAGACAAAAAATATATTCCAGAAAAAGGAGATGTCGTTTGGATTGATTTCGATCCTTCTACTGGAATCGAAATTCAAAAAAGAAGACCTGGCCTCGTTGTTTCTTCATATGAATTCAACCGGAGCACCAGATTTGCCGTGATATGCCCAATTACGTCTACGAAAAGAAATAATCCTACCCGATTCGAGTTATCCAGTACATCTAAAATTAAAGGCCAAGTAATCGTTCCGCAATTGAAATCACTTAACTATGTTGAGAGAAACGGTCAATTTATAGAAAAAATTGGATTTAATGAATTAGAGCAAATAAATCAGTTGATTTATTTCATATTTGAATAAGATAGAAGGTAAACTAGAATGATGGCCTATTTCTGACTCTTTAAAGCAAATCTCTCTAGTAACCCATTTGACGTGGTTCAAGTGTAACTGGGGAGCTACAGCTAGTTTAAGATATTATCTGGTCATTTCTTACATTTTTGGTGTGAATAAATAAATATCAAGTACATAGCTCACTAATAAATAGACCTGTGAAAAAATATAGATAGATTATTCAGTAATTTAGAAATACTGGAAAACGAGTCCATCAGGATATAGAAGTAAAGTTGCTGACTAATTGTGCTGAATTTTGTAAATCAGTTCCACTTAAGGGCAGATAACGATATATAAGGGTGATCGGATGATAAATTTAAGACAGTTCGAAAAACAGATAAATTCAACCATTTTGAAACGTGGGAAGCAATATTATGAACAAGGATTGGTCGAGAAGATATATCAGACTGATTATGATTCATATGAAGCTGACATTTTTGGAACATATGTATACAATGTGAAATTAAAAATGAATAAACATGAGGTCATTCATTCGTCTTGTACTTGTCCATTTGACTTTGGCCCGATTTGTAAACATGAAGTTTCTGTTTTTTATAAATTGAGAGAACTTATGGAAAAAGGCAACTTAATTGAAGGGTCAAAAGAATTTCAACCAAATGATGCGTATACTCTTGAAGAATTATTAGACTCCTTGTCAAAGGAGGAACTAGTCCGATTTATCATGCAGAGAGCAGCGAATGATTCGAGTTTGGAGCATCATTTGCGGTTTAAATATGGTGAAAGATCTCCTGAAGATGAGTTAGCTGAAACTAAACGAGTACTGGAAGCTATAAATGAAAAATACTTTGATTATAAAGGGAATTTACATCAAGAAAGAAGTGCCGAGTATGCTTTAGAGATGGGGCAGGTACTTAATAAGGCGCTAAACGTTAAAGACCCTTTGATTTCCTGTGATATCGCTTGTCTAGTAATGAATGAACTGCTGGAATTACTCGAATACTTTGAAGATGACGACTGGACACTTGGAGAAATTGTGGATGACTGCATACAAATAGTGAAATCTATTGTTTCCAGTGAGTTAAGTCTTGAGGACAAAAAAGCAGTCTACAATAAAATCATCAATGAATTGGATCATAACGAAGTACCTGTTTGGGAGGATTTTCAAGAAGGGTTATTTGAAGTCTTGGACGATTTGGCAGAAGAGGATACCCTATATGAAAATTATGTAGAAGAGTTAATGGGTCGTATTAAACAAGGCAATACATGGTCAACAATGTATCACAATGAACGCTATCTGATTAAAGTCTTTCATTTGATTGAAAGAAGAGGAGATGCAGATGAACAGATGCTCTTCTTAGTGAACAATATTAAGTATGACAGTTTTAGAAAAAGGGTTATCGACAAATATTTTGATCAGAAAGATTATCTTCAAGTCATTCAATTGACCAAAGAAGGAGAGAATCAGCAAAAACACTACACAGGAAAAGTAGCAATTTGGAAAGAGTTAAGGTATAAAGCTTACAAGTATGCGGAGATGCTAAATGAGCAACTTACATTAGGGAAAGAACTCTTTTTATCTGGTGATTTTGACTACTACAATGAATTGAAAGAGTTGTATAAAGGTAATGAACAAGAACTTTATGAAGAACTCAAGGTGGAATTGAAAAAGAACTTTCAATTTACAGGTTATAATCAAACTTATCTGAGATTAATTAGAGAAGAACAAGACGTGGACGCCTTAGCTGAAGTAGTCACTAGCGATGTCAGGTATGTTCGGGAGTATGCTGAGTATTTACAAGATACCCACAAAGAGTTGGTTGTTAAAGCGTATAAATACCTTGTTGAGCAAGAGGCTTCTATGGCTAATAATCGGTCAGGATACAGAGCAGTTGCTTCATTAATAAAAGAATATGGTAAAGTCACAGATGAAAAACTAGCTAACGAAGTGACTGGGCAAATACGGAAAAAGCATAGCCGAAGACCAGCCTTTATGGATGAGCTGAGTAAGGCGAAATTATAGAAAGTAAGCTTATTTCAAACACCATGATCCTTCTCCTGTATGAGACGGATCATGGTGTTTTTGTTTTCTTGTAGTATTATAATCACAGAAAAATATCTGAAGCTGGACTTATAGAAGTGTTAAAAAATAGTCATAGCAAACCGCCCATTTTCACTATATGATAGGCAATAGAGAAAACGCTATCGAAAAGAGCTCATAAAGGGGTCGCTGATTACAATCTTTCTCATGATGATGCTAGCTGTTGTATTGCTGGGCGTATATATAGTAAATATGAGAAATCATCGATTGAGCAATACAACTCAAACTTTTGCACAAGTCGTCCCTGAAACACTCTCAACAATCGATCATAGTTTTTATCAAACTAATACTAATTTAATCGAGCAATATATATCAGGTACGGGCAGTATCGAAACCAGTCAGATTTACCGGCTGTTCTATACTTTTAACTCTCAGCAGCAGATCAAGAGTGATCTCCTATTGTTTGATAGTAAGAAAAAGCTGGAAGCTCAGTTTCATCCCCATTTTCTGGCTAATACTCTGGAAACCATTCGATCTGCTATGTATATCGACACACAACTTGCAAACGAAGTACTATTAAGAATGAACAGCCTTTTACGATATAGTGTGGATTAACAGAATGAAGGCACGACTTTATCGGAGGATTTAGAGTACGTAAAAAACTATTTAGCCATTAATGAGATACGTTTTGAGGACTTCAGCTATGGTGTAGTGTTTACTGCAGTTCTGCCTCAGCTGTATCTTGTCTATACTTCGTTTCTAAATACCAGTGGGATGGTGTTCCAGCCAGGTTATTCGCTGAACAGTTACCGCGAGGCATTCTCAAGAATGGGAAATTCAATCATTAACACAATCAGAATTCCTTTACTGGCTATCACAATTGTCGTAATCTTTGCAGTATTTATTTCTTACCTTGCTGTCAGAAGAAGAAACCCACTCACCGCGACGATCGATACACTAAGTATGATTCCTTATATCGTCCCAGGAACTGTGCTGGGAATTGCGTTTCTGACTTCTTACAATACAGGAGTCGGTGGAACAGGTCTACTGACAATTACTGGAACGACTTTCATCATGGTTGTCTCCTTGGCAGTTAGACGTTTACCATACACTATTCGATCATCTGTCGCTGATTTGCATCAGATATCGCCGTCTATTGAAGAAGCTGCACAAAGCTTAGGAAGCAGCAAGATCAATACATTCTTTAAAATCACTGTGCCGATGATGATGCCAGGAATCATTGCTGGTGCGATACTCAGCTGGATCACAATGATATCTGAACTGTCGACATCTATTCTGTTGTATACAGTGAATACGCGAACCGTTACTGTTGCTATCTACACGGAAGTTATTCGTGGGAACTATGGCATAGCAGCTGCATTATCAACTATATTGATGATCTTCACCGTCTTGTCGCTTCTTCTCTTTATGAAAGTTTCAGGGAAAGATGAGATTAGTTTATAGTATCAATAGTTCTACTGAAACAGATTATATTAAATTTTACTATTACGTTCCTCAAGCTTTCTTTAATATGGAAGATGGGGAACGTTTTTTAGTTTTTAATGCGAAAATTTAGAATAGCACCTTCACCTTGACCAGACCGAATGCAGTATAAATCCATTAAACTAATTCATATGGGATAAAGATACTCTGATATAATAGGACTAGAGAGGTTCTAAATAATCTATGACTACTTGGAACTTATCATACTACAATTAGTTGTGATGCTTATTATCACACACAACAGAAGGAGCTATAAAATGGAATACATAATAATGTACAGTTTGATACTAGAGGACTAGTTCTCACTCCTGTCTACATAAAATTCACCCGGTCCACTTATCAGTCTGCGAGCGGAAACAGTTTTATTCAAACGGTTTTTAATAAAGGCAATTATGGTGAATTTCTGATTTACTATAAACTTGAGAAAATGGAGGGCAATCATAAGCTGTTGACTAATCTGTACTTACCTAAGTCGAACGGTGAAACGACGGAAATCGATCTGCTTATGGTTGATGAAACGGGAATTTATGTATTTGAATCTAAAAATTACAGCGGATGGATTTACGGGAATGAAAACCGGAGAAACTGGACTCAGACATTTCCCAATAAAAAGAAGTTTACCTTCTATAATCCTATCTGGCAGAACAATGCCCATATAAATGCTTTAAAAAGTGTAACGGGTATAGACAGAGAAGGACTTTACCTTTCATATATTATTTTTAGTGAACGATGTACGCTCAAGAAAATAACGGTTCAATCTGATCACATTAAAGTCATAAAAAGAGACCGCCTGATTAAAAGTGTAAAAAAACAGGTCAAAAATTCTCAGAAAGTACTCTCGCAGGGAGAAATTGAGGCATATGCTAATAGGCTAGGCAAGTACGCCCTTTCTGATGCACAGACTAAGAAAGCTCATGTTGTTGCTATTAAAGCCAAACGATAATAAGACAATTATGTTCAAGTATAATCGACAATTGATTATATTTGAATAATAAACAAAAAGGAGTTAATAAAGATGTCTGAAGAAAAAGAGAGAATAAGACCCATACCTCTTCATCTGGAGCTTGTGAGCGACCATATGTCAGATGAAGAACAAGTCCTGCTTAAACGATACGGAGAATCGTCCACGGGGACCAGCATCAACCGTGATATCCTTATCCCAGCAGACCTGACCCTTCATGCGCTACACTATACTGTACAAAAACTCTTTGGCTGGCAGAATTCACATTTGAGGCGATTCTTACTGTCGGAGAATGACTATAAGAGAGTGACTGATGGAACAGTTAGAGGCTGGTCGGATCTTGTCGGCACATTATTCCAACCCCCTTCAGAAGGGGAACATGATCTTTTCTGGGATGATGATTATGACTCAGGCAATTTTAACTCCTGGTTACGGAAAAAATATACTGGACCATATGATTACCGAGGTCATTATGAACAGTACGAATTGGCCAGACAGGATGTTGAGATGATGCTTGACCGATTTCCGGACCTTGAAATTCGTGAATCTTTTTCAGAATTTATGGACCGGAAAAATTCTGATTCTGAGTCTAAACCTGAAATTAGAGGGCGTTCACCGCTTATTGACATGACTATTGAAGAAATGAACAGATCTCTCTTTATGGAAACCGGAACAGAAGATTTATTGGAGAAGCTGCTTGTCGATGAACTCATTGGATATGAAGGTGAGCAGATCCTTGGAAGGGGCTTTCCAGTGGCAGATGAACTGTTTTATGAATATGATTTTGGAGATGGCTGGAGAGTGCGCATAACTAAACGTAAGTCTTGTGAAGAACTGCTCAGGAGTCATCTAGTCACTGTCCAGGAAATAGAGGAGGCCAATACGGAGGTTCTTCGTAAGCATAGACCGGTCTGTCTAGCTATTGATGGTCTATCTGTAATGGATGATGTGGGAGGTCTCAGCGGATTTGCCAGATTCCTTGGAGAAGTGCATCAAGGAGATAGCAGAGAAGAGTCTGCAGTTGCACGGAGATGGGCTAAAAGTATGGGCTGGAAAGATAAAAAAGTAAGGCCGAGTAAACTGTTATGATTAATTATAAAAACAAATAAGATGTAAGTGTGTGCTTCAACTCAAAGCTTTTTTAACTGAAAAGTTGGCAAATCCATAGATACAAAATATAAAAACTCCAGTGCATTTTAGCATTGGGTACTTAAATTAGATAATTAATGCACCACTCCAAGCCAATAATCATAACATTAAGGTTACCCAGGTCTTAATTCATAAATAATAACCGTGCTGATTTCGGAAACGAAGTCAGCACGGCTATTCATGTATTCCAACTATTTAAAAGAAATCATCCTGACTCAAGAATTCGTCTTTCCAGTCTTCCGTTTCAAACACATCATTTATATCAGCTACAATTTCTTTCCAGTCCGGATTAACTAAGTCGATTTCCCCTTCGATCAGTTCTCCTCTGCTGTCTTCTGGTGGAGCCTCATTTTTTGCTTTGATGCATGTTGGGTAGGTCAAGCTGGGGTCAGCTTCTAGAATACTTTCAAGGACTATATTATGTTCCCAGTTGTCTCCAAAATCATAAGTATAGAGGACACGGTCTTTTTCCTGCTTGATCCAGTCGGAAAGGCGTTCGTTTTTTTCATTACGAATCTTTAGATGGGGAAGGAACTGAGAAGTGAACGCTTCATCCACTGCGAACGGAAAACTGTTTTCCAGATCGCTCCCATTTGTATCGTCATCAGGACCAATACGAGTGACACTCATACGTTCACCGTATGAGCGCCTGACGTCAAATTCATGAAGATGGTAGCCCGCCCAGTCAAAAGCAGCCATTAAAATATAATGCAGGTCCTCAAATGTTGTGTCACTGTCTACTAATAATCGCCTCCAGACGGGCAGGCCAACATCCTTAAGTGTTACTTTTATCTGATAAATCATTTCATTTCATCCTTTCTTACATGGAACCTTTGGATTACATCAGCCATATTTTTTCTGATGTTCTTTTGTCCTCTTTAAGTAATCTTCAACTTCACGGACTATTATCCATTTTTTTCAAAAATCCGGGCAGTTACTGCTTTTTCTTCAATGATATCCCGGTCTTTTACTCTGCCATCCTTGTCGTATTTGCGACCGTCTTTGTAATTCCCATAGCGGCGTGAGCGAGGATCTCACTTTTATATGGTTCAACCATCAGAACCCCTTATTCACCTCGTTCCACCCGATACAATTCGGGTTATTTGCGAAAATCTATGTTATCAAAATCCAGATCGTAGTCAAATGCCATACTATCACCTCTCTTTAGAGCAATTATTATAACGTGAACTACCCACCACTTAAATCCTCCGGATTTTGAAGTGGGGGCTTCCTACGAACTCCATTCTTGTCTGCACAGGTTTCATGCAGACAGAGGAATCGGATATGGGTAGGCTCAAAAGGCAGTCCCTGCCTCATAGGTTTTCTTTTACTTGGCTAACGCCAAAAGGTTCTTGCTGGCATTGATGTCTCGGTCCAGATACTCCCCGCAATTAGGGCACTCCCATTCCCGTATGTGGAGGGGTTTCTTGCCGTCACGGTGTCCACAGGCAGAACAAATCTGGCTGGATGGATAGAACCTGTCCGCTTTGATGATTGTACGTCCTTTTTGTTCCGCTTTGTATTCCAACTGGCGGACGAATTCATGCCATCCGGCAT